>CAZHAQ010000003.1:0-62651 GCA_964529785.1 uncultured Candidatus Saccharibacteria bacterium | reverse complement strand
CTGGTCGGGGATAAAGGACTCGAACCTTCGACCTCGCGGTCCCAAACCGCGCGCGCTAGCCAACTGCGCCAATCCCCGTTAATTTAACAACCTGCCTATTATACCAGATAGTTAACAGATACGACAATGATAATTGTACCTAAGATATTCAAGGTTTTATAAAAGCATAAGCATGGCGGTTTTAGTGAAATTATGATAAAATTACCCCACGATGAAGTACCTCTCCATATTCTTTACAATCCTTTTTATTTGGGTAGCAGTCCTTCTTATGGCCTTAACGCGGGAGAGTACAAGTGAAATTCTACAGCTGTATTTAGTAGTCATGTTAAGTACCGTAATACTTTTCATGATAGGGTTTGCTAGAAAGCAATGAGAGGTTAGATGCCTAGAAACGCCAACGCGAAAATAATAGCCAGCATAAAGCGCACTAGGACGAAGCGTCTTGCAACCTTAGTAACAAAATCCTATTTCCTGTACCGCCGCAAACAGGAAGAACAGATGTACAATCTTGTCTGTGAAGAATTTATGTCGCTAGGTGGAGTATATATAAAGTTTCTGCAAGGCGTGCTCTTAAGATCCCAGGTAATGCGCAAATGGCACAACCCTGAAAAGCTAAAAATTTTTGAAAACTTAGAGCATGAGCCAATAGACATTACTGCGTACCTGCAAAGTGAGCTGCCCCCCGAAAAGCTTGCTCAGATTGCCCTTATCCAACCTGAGCCATTTGCAGCCGGCAGCTTCGGCCAGGTCTATTATGGACAACACATAAATGGCCAGCCAATTATTGTTAAAGTCTTAAGACCTATGGTAAGGGAGCTATTACGCCACGATATTCGCCTGCTGACGCGCTTTTCCAAAGCCTTTTTTGCAAAGCTTTATAAAAATATGAATGTTGATCTTAATGATGCCCTTAAAGAGTTTACTGAAGCGACTATGAGAGAGACCGACTATCGACAAGAGGCCTCATTTGCCAATGAAATGTACCAGCGCTATAAAGACCATCCAAATATATATGTGCCTAGAACATACCTAGAGCTTTGTACCGACGATATAATTGTCCAAGACTATGTAGATGGCATATCGCTTGCCCATGTCGTTAAATTAAATGAGCAGGGCGTTGACCCAGTACAGTACATTAAAGAGTCACTGGGCACTGATTTAGTTCAAGTACTGCAAATTTTTGGTTATGAGTCACTTATTGGAATTTTTGAAATGCCCAGAATACAAGGTGATCCGCATCCTGGCAATTTGAGAATAATGAAGAATAATCAGGTAGGCTTAATAGACTTTGGAATTAGCGCCCGGCCGCCTGCTGATAAGCATGGACTATATGGACTACTTGATAGCTACGACAAGATGCTTAAAGGGTCACAGTCGGCAATCGATATGTTTGAACACGGCTTAAAGTTTTTTGTAAGCGACCTTTATAGATCGCTAAGAAAAATCAGCGACTACTTAAATCGAAGCGGCGATACAAGCTACGTGAATGAAGTAAGCAAAATTGCTGGCAAGATTTTTTCAGACGCTACTGGCAGTGATGTAATTAATCTGGATACAAAAAGCGATACCAATGTGCTCGTGGTCTTAAACCGGTTAATAAATAAGGGCAATCGCTTTGGACTTATTATGAAGCTTGAAGCAACTGATACGCTAAGAGCAATCCAAACCTACACTACGCTTTTAAGCAGCCTGGGAGTATACGGCCAAGTCATGCCGCCGACACTAGAAAAAGCCACCGACTATATCCGCGCCAATTTTCCAGAATCCGTAACTGACAGCAAAGATGACGTAGACATCTCCGCAGCGCTGGAAACAGTAGCCAATTGGCTGGAGAGAGTTGCTGACAGAGATCCTCTGCTGTTTAGGCAAATTGCTGAAAAAATACGCATGAATCCTAAAAGCGATGTACAATTAGCAGTGGAGACCAAAGAAAATGCTTAAAGAATTCGTTTTATTTATAAAATACCCCTATACCGCCGGGGTTATCGGTATAATCTGGCTGGGAAGCGCCGCGCTTCTTGCTATTGATGGTGAACTATCTTTAGTTACTGTAGTATCTGTCAATATGATTGCTAGTATTGTAATTGCTGGCTTTGGCTTCCGCGGCCAGTCAGAAATGTAGATTTAGCTTATATATTTTTGAATATGTTCAACCGAAGCAGCCCGCCCGGTAGATTCGTCTACTGTTATTAGCAGCCCGTTAAACTGCATTGTGCCGGCAGTTTCCAATTCGTTTTTAGTCTGGATATTATCCCGCCAGCGAGGAATTACACTGTCAAAAGTAACACCTAAGCTGCTGTGCAGCGATCCACACATTCCAACATCTGTAATATGAGCCGTACCGCCTGGCAAAATCATGGCATCAGCCGTCGGCACATGCCAATGATCACCAATAACAGCAGTTACCCTGCCGTCTAAATAATATCCAACGATCCGCTTTTCACTACTAAAATCACCGTGGAAGTTAACGACAGTAGCTGCTCTCTCCACTTCTCTATTAACGTTTAAAATCTCATCAATGGTATGCAGCGGGTTTTTTGCGCTAACAGGCGTACCGACCTTTGAGCCCATAAGGGAGATTACTAGTACTTTTTTGCCGGATACTTCAACATACTTCCAACCATCCCCGGGACAGTCATCCATATTAGCTGGACCAATTACTGGAGAGCTTTTATCTTCAAGCTGCGGATAAAGCTCAGAAAGATGCGGAGTGTGGTTGCCGCCAGTAAAAAAATCTATGCCCATATTTTTTAGGCTAGTCATATCATCTGGCGACATGCCCTTGCCGTCGGTAACGTTCTCTGCCTGAGCTATCACTAAATCTATGCTTCGCTCGGCTTTTATGCTCGGCAAAATTTCTGAAACCGTTTTTATGCCCGGCTTTCCCATAATATCGCCGATATATAGTATATTCATGATCTTCCCTAGTTCAGACCGTTCCGCCTTTTAATCAATCCGGTAAAAATTAGTTTTAACAAGCTTAACTAATGGGTCCCAGATTTCTTTAGCTTTCTTGTGGGTAAGGGTGCTTAATTTAGCGGTAATTATTAGCAGCATAGTAAGTCCCGTACAAAGCAGCGCTTTAACCGCCAGCAAAGCAATCGAGTCGCCAATATCTAGCAGCAGGATGAATCCTAGGGTAATAGAGAACAACATCATGATTATTATCCATTCATTGCTAAAAACCTTGTTTCTCATCTGCATGGAAAACTGAGTCCGGTTTTTCTGATTATCTACTAGGCTATTAAGCAATTTATCAATTGCCTCCTGTTCTTCGCCTTCGTATTCAATACAGAAAGTTATAAGGTCTTGGTACTCTTTCTCTCCTTGAGCAATAGTCTTTTGACTGCTGCTGACTTTTACATATTCCGTCAATTCTTTTTGAAGGTCATTCCTAAGTTTTTTAGGCAGCTTTTTAAGACTTAAGGCCATTGCAAATATTGCGTTTGCTTCAGATCTTACTATTCTATGGAGGTCTTCAATCCTGGCTTTTTGAGCCGATAGTATTGGCGCGATGTAAAAGCCGTATAGGAAAGAGTTGACTGAAAACAGAGTCAGTGCGCCGCTGTCAAAAGTACGTCTCGGCAGAGTTAGGGCTAAAGTGATATAGAAGATTAAAAAGAAACAAAAATACCACGAAAGCCTTACTCTTTTTAGCAAAAAATCCATCTTATACCCCTATAGTTTATTTTGCGAACTCTATTGCTCTAGTTTCGCGGATTACATTGACCTTAATAGTACCAGGATACTGCATAGTTGACTCGATTTTTGTAGCAATATCTCTTGCAAGCTTAATAGCCGTAAGATCATCAACCTGCTGCGGTTTTACAAATACTCTGACCTCGCGGCCAGCACTAATTGCATAAGCCTTATCAATGCCCTGGAAGCCTAGCGCCGTATTCTCTAGATCACGCATACGCTCGCCGAAGTTTTCTGCGCTTATATTCCTAGCACCTGGGCGGGCCGCGCTAATTGCATCAACCACGCGGACAATCAATGCCTCAACAGTTGTAGCTTCCACGTCGTCATGATGCTGTTCGGCTGCAAGCGCGATTTCTTCAGGTGCGCCATATTTTCTGAGCATTTCGCCGGATATGTGATGATGCTTGCCTTCCATCTTGTGCGTTAAGGCTTTACCAAGATCATGTACAAGTGCTGCGTATTTAGCAGTCTTAACGTTAGCACCTATCTGCTCCGCAATAAGGCCGGCGATATGCGCCATTTCCGTAGAATGCTTAAGAACATTCTGCCCGTAGCTAGTCCTATACTTAAGCTCGCCAAGCAGCTGCATGATTTCTTTAGGTATACCTATAACACCAACTTCACGGGCAGCGTCTTCAGCTGCATGCATAACGTCTTTCTGGACTTGCTTCTGAGCTTTTTCAACCACCTCTTCTATACGACCCGGATGAACACGGCCATCTTTTAGAAGCATCTCCAGTGCTATTCTGGCAATTTCCCGGCGAACCGGGTCAAAGCTGCTTAGAATTATCATACCTGGAGTGTCGTCCACCATAATGTCTACGCCAGTAGCTCGCTGAAGAGCCTGAATGTTGCGGCCTTCTTTGCCGATAATACGACCCTTCATTTCCTCGTCTTCAAGCTTGACAGCAGTTACGGTACGCTCGGCTGTAACTTCGCTAGCCATCCGCTCCATGGCCGTAGTAATGATTAAAGCAGCCTGCTCTTCAGCTTGCTCTTTAGCTTCATTCTGTAACTTGCTAATAAGACCGGTGAGATCATTTTTTATGTCTCGCTCAGTCATCTGCATTAGTTTTTCAGCAGCCTCTTTCTTAGTCAGTTTGGCAACTTTTTCAAGTTTCTCTTGCTGCTTTGTCCGGATGGCTCTAATCTCATCTTTTAGCGCTTCAACTTCGTCTTCACTTTTACGTAGTGCTTCGGCCCTTTTGTCTATTGTATCGAGTTTTTTATCTAATGACTCTTCGCGGTCTCTAAGCCGGTTTTCTATTTCTTTAACTTCTTTACGGCGCTGCTGCTCGTCTTTCCTGGCCTTGTCAGCAATTTCCGAAGCCTCATCTTTTGCTTTTTGAACAAGCTGGTCAGCTTCTTTTTTTGCTTTTTTCAGTTCTTTCTCGGCTTCGGCTTCAACAGAACCTAATCTCTTTTTTGTAAGTACCGTACTAGCGCCAAAACCGGCACCAATGCCAATAACGCCCAATAAAATGGCTAATAGCATATAAATCTCCTTTTCTACTGCTCACCTCAGATGATATAAGGCAGTCACTATCACTTCATTAGCCTATTAAATCTTAAGGTAAGAATTCTAAAAAATAATAAAAAATCTTTAAAACCTTAGGACTTTTCAAAAACTCCGAACAATCCTAGACCTAGGATAACATTTTTTTTGGCTGTTGTAATATACTTTTAGCCAAACCTTTGGCTCCAGATATAGCGTCATGAACTTTTTCTAGGGCACCATCGCGAGCCAGCAGCCTATCCGGATCTGGGCCAACATTATATGTAGCAGCTGCAAATACTGTGGAGCTAATTAAATCGTACACGCCGCCGCCCTCTTCTTTTACAGGAAATAATGTAATGTGATCAGTATTGCAGCCAAGAGATTTAATTGCCCTTACTACTCTTTCGGCATGGCGCCTTCTAGTAACTACCCCTAGTTCGCTGCCCTGATTAAGCGCGTCACTTAATGGCACCTGATTTTTAGCAGCAACCATTCCTAAAACATTTACAACATTACCTGTTGTAGAAGTAGAGCTTGCCTCAACTTCTATCCGACTGCTGGATATACCGTACTTACGCATTAATAAATTAGCCATTAGCGAGCCTTCGCGGCGTGACAAATCTGGCACCTCCTGGCCTTTAGGTAGTCTTGGGTATCCGCCAGCGCAGTAAATTGTAGAATCGCTGCTACCCTTCATGAAATCGTCAAACAGTAAAATTTCAGCCGCTCTTTCAGTGCGGGCTTGAGAACTAGGACTCAAGGCGATCTCACCGCCTTCAAATACTAATCCGCCACCAGGAACAAGAAGATTTCTAGCCATTGATTAGCTATTATATACTATTTATTCTTAAACTCAATGCTTAGGCTTAGTGATGTGAGCCGGTGCGCCATACTCGGGTACGACTATTTTGTCATCTTCGGAACTGATAATTCTTTCAATTCCCCTTTGCAGCCACTTATCTTCTTCAGCCACCCCAACAATAGGAATTTCAAGACCATAGGCCATAGCATTAGCAACGCTAATACCGATTCTTAGCCCCGTAAAGCTGCCCGGGCCTTTATAGCAGACTATCGCTTGTAGATCCTCTAGGCGTTTGCCCTGGGATTTAAGCAGCTGTTCAATTTTTATGTTAATTGTTTCAGCCAGCTGGCGATGCGCCTGCCACACCTCATATGCAAGTTGCGCTTCATCTTCATAAAGCCCAATCTCCGATTCGGGCTTATCTGTCCTGATAGTTAAAATAAGCATAAAAACTAATTATTTCCTTCTAAACCGACGGCTAAATAGTTTAGATCTTTTGGAATATTAATATTTAACGCCCGCATTTGCTCGCCCTCTTTTAAGCGTCCGATATTTACTGTAACCTTGAGTTTTGGCAGTACCTCTTCTATAACATCTCCCCACTCTATAACAATTACAGCCCTAGGATCATCAAGCACTTCTGCCAGTTCATAAGATACCATGCCACCTTCACTCAATCGGTAAAAATCAAAATGATAAAGTCTTATATTATCCCTGCAGTCGTATATCTGGCTGATAGTAAAGGTCGGACTGCTAACAATATCTTTGCTGCCAAGACCCTTAGCCAGCCCTTTGGTAAACGTAGTCTTACCGCCACCTAGATCGCTAGTAAGTAAAAATACCTCGCCTCCCTGGCAGTTGTTGGCAAGCTGCTCCGCAATACCCATAGTCTTATCCGGGCTTTTTGTCGTAATATTATAGCTTAATTCTTTGCTCATCTTTAAACTATCCTAGCGTGATAAGATAGTCTGCCGCAAGTTTATTGCTGGTTTTATTAAGCAGTATTTAAAATAAACCGTATAATGTAACTAGTATGTTAAAGCTTAGTAAGAATATATTAGATCTGCCGGTAATGAGCCTCAGGACGGGAGGCAAGGTTGCCGTAGCGACTGAGCCTATAATTAATCCGCACAACCTTAAAATTGAAGGCTGGTACTGCATTGATACTTTTGACAAAAAACTACTAATTTTGCTTGCCAGCGACGTACGGGATTTTGTCCCGCAAGGTATCGCCATAAACGATTATGACGTTCTATCCGAACCTGGCGACTTAATCAGGTTAAAAGAAGTACTGGATCTTAAGTTTGAGATTAAGGGCAAGGCTGTAGTAACCAATCGCCGCCGCAAACTTGGCAAAGTTGAAGACTACGCCTTAAATGTAAAATCCATGAGAATTCAAAAGCTCTACGTAAGCCGGCCTCTGTATAAAAGCCTGTCCGATGGCCAGCTAAGCATAGACCGGTCTCAAATTATAGAAATAACCAATCGCAAAGTCATCGTGCGCGAAGCCGAAATTAAAGTAGAAGCTCCAGCCAGCAGTCCGCTGCCGGCATAAAAAGCTACTGCTCGTTTAGAGCCTTCTTAACATCATCATAACTAAAACCCTGGCGGGCAAGATACTGCATCAGTTTCTGCGGGTCAGCCTTATACCTTGGCAGTTTTTGCTTTTTATTTATTATGCCCTTTAAGGCGCTTAAATCGTCGCTAGCATTTAACAGCTCGGCGGTAATTTCCCTGTCTATCCCCTTGCTAGCTAGTTCAGATCTTATTGCTCTGGCACTTTTACCTTGCCTGCGCCGCATTTCTATTAGCCAACTGGCAAATTTTTCTTCATTCATATAGCCTTTATCGGTGAATTCTTCAATCAGGCGATCTACTTGCTCCGGATCGGCTTTTTTTCTGTACATATAATCTTTAAATTCGCGTCGGCTTCTTGGCCGTGACATCACCCATTCCATTGCCCGCATTTTTATCTTGCCGTCATCGGATAACCTTTTGAGCCTTTCATATTCCGGCTGGCTGACTTCTAGGCCGGCTTTAAGTTTTTCACTAACAAGCTCGTTTAGACTTAGCGAAAAACTATACTTGCCATCAATAAAAATGCTAGCCCGGTCTGGGTTTTTAACCTGCTGCTTAACGGCGGTAATTTTCATTAATTAATCCCAATAAAAATAAGGCTTGGAAATAAAATTAAAAACCAAATTATATCGGTAAAGGCTATTAGTCCCGAACTGTGCTGTGACCATTGCACCCAGGAATGAAACTTTGGCAGTAAATGTACGTTTTTAAATTTAACGCCCGAATATTGGTAGTAAATCCACATCAAATCAGGGCTTGCTGCTAAAAAAGCGCAAGCTATTACCAGAAACGCTATCTCTGGCCATAGTCCGGCGATTAACAGTGTGGTAATTACTGCCGTTACAGCGTCGGAAACCAAAATAAGTGCAAACTTCCTGCTCCTTAAATCTTTTTCTGGCAGTCCAAAATGAGGAATAGCATCAAGAACAAAATGACTTAACGGCGATAAAGCTAATGCAACTGCCGGGTACTTCTGCAGGCTAATTGCAATAACCGAGCCAAATAATCCATGGTTTGTTGCTGTCATTATACATCCTTAAATCAGCGGACTAAGCTCTTCTAGCATTTCCGGCACTTCGGTAACACCAAAACTACTACTCATATGGCCGCCGCCCTTTATAGTTACAAAGCTTGCACCAAGTTTCTCACTCATTTTTCGTGCATCTTCATAACCGCAATAAGGGTCATCGTCCCCATGAATTAGTATTATCTTATCTGCTTTTTGCTTTATTAAATCAGCGTCGTAGTCACCTAAAAACAATCCGTCAAATTGGCCGGGCTCATACCAGTCAACAACCTGCAAAAGGTCCTCGTTTAAGAAAGTACCGACTAAAACAGCCGCCTTAACTTTAGGAAACCAGTCCGTGGAAAGCAGATTTAAAATTGTGGTAGCACCTGAAGAGTGGCCGACTAATATATTATCTTCAAAATCCCATCCGGATTGTTTGAGAAACTTTTCGTAGGTTTCACGATCTGGAGTATGGTTGTTTGGCAATAGCGGCGCAAATACCTCATAGCCCTGATCTTTTAGTCTGTCATTTATCCAACCAAGCCAGTGATCAGAAGGCTTGCCGTCAGTTCCGTGCAGGATCACAGCTTTTTTCATAGCTAAATTATATCAGTAAAATTAACTTAGGACTTATTAGCTTCCATTACCTGCTTGGCAATTTTTTCTAGTACTTTTGGATTTTCCCGAAGATAATTTTTAGCGGCCTCACGTCCCTGACCTATTTTCTCGCCTTCGTATGAGAACCACGCCCCAGATTTATCTACGATTTCTTTGGCCGTTGCAAGATCCAACACGTCGCCCTCTCGGCTTATTCCCTGGTTATACATAATGTCAAATTCAGCTTCCCTAAATGGAGGTGCGATCTTGTTTTTTACGACCTTGACTCTTGTACGGTTGCCAATTACAGAATCACCCTGCTTAATCTGGGAGATTCGGCGTATATCCATACGCAAGCTAGCGTAAAACTTAAGGGCATTACCGCCAGTAGTAGTTTCTGGGTTGCCAAACATGACGCCAATTTTCATTCTAAGCTGGTTAATAAATACGACCGTACTTTTACTTTTGCTAATTATGGCTGTTAGCTTTCTTAACGCCTGGCTCATTAACCGTGCCTGTAGACCCATATGACTGTCACCCATATCACCTTCAATCTCAGCTTGCGGCACAAGAGCGGCAACCGAGTCCACCACAATTAGATCTACTGCGTTAGAGCGAACTAGTGATTCAACAATTTCAAGCGCCTGTTCGCCATTATCCGGCTGAGAAACAAGCAGATTCTCCAAATTTACGCCGATACGCTGCGCATACTGGGGGTCAAGCGCGTGCTCAGCGTCAATAAAAGCTGCCACACCGCCCTGCTTTTGAACTTCAGCAATAGCATGAAGAGTTAGAGTAGTCTTACCTGAACTTTCCGGTCCATATACTTCTATAATACGGCCTTTAGGGATACCGCCGCCTAGCGCCAGGTCAAGCGATACGCTGCCGGTTGGATAGCACTCCACATTCTGGGTGGTATTCTCTCCCAGCCGCATAATTGTGCCCTTGCCGAATTGTTTTTCAATATGATCAACAGCCAGTCCTAAAGCCTTAGTCTTGCCATCTTCTTTTTGGTTAGTTTCATTTACTTTGTCAGACTGTGCTTTTGCCATCGCTATACCCCTAGTTAGTTATACATTTGTTATATGTTGTTCAGTCGCAATATGCAAGCATGAACAACATATAGTACACCCGTTTTGGTAGCAGCGTCAATAACTAAAGGCTAGTTAAGTAGAAAATTCTTAAGCTTAGATAATTTTGAAGAATAATAGGATATAATAAGCACTAACATTATGCGTATTTCTGATGCCTCAGTTAAAGATTTACTAATTAGTGCGGGCAAAGCAACCGAGGAGCAGCTAACCAGTATCAGGGAGCAATCGGGCAATGCTAAAGCACCTCTTCAAGACATTGTCATTAAAGCTAATTTAATAACCGACAAAGAGCTTACTAAGCTCTACGCTGATGAAATTGAGGTGCCTTTTGTTGAACTAGACCCTAAGATAATCAAGCGCGAAATACTCAAGCTCATACCTGAACGAATTGCTAATCAATATAAAGTTGTTTTGTATGGAATTGACGATACTGGTGCAAAACTGCTGGCAACCGAAAATCCGGATGACGTAGAAGCGGTTAACTTCCTAAAAAAACAGCTGGGTGAAGATATCCGGGTAGCTATGGCCACCAAGCAAAATATTGCTGATTGCTTGGATCAATACCGAGGAGAGATAAGCACCGAGCTAACTAAGGTTATGACGCCTGAAGAGCTGGCTGAGGATATAGATGAGAATGTCAGCGAGGAAGATGTCGCTGAAGACTCGCCAATAGCCCAGACCGTAAATTTAATAATTGAGTACGCAGTCAAATCTGGTGCCAGTGATATCCATATTGAACCCAGGGAAAACTTCGTATCAATCCGCTACCGCATTGATGGCATATTAAAAGAAACCAACAAGCTGCCCAAAAAAGTCATGGCCTCGTTAATATCCAGGATTAAAATTCTGGCTAATCTTAAAATTGACGAGCGAAGAGCGCCGCAAGATGGTCGGTTTAAGATAGCTGCCAATGGGCAGTATTATGCACTGCGCGTTTCTACGCTGCCAATTGTAGATGGCGAAAAAGTAGTAATGCGCATACTTAACGAATCAACCAAGGCTCTTACTCTAGAAGAACTGGGCTACTGGGGGCGGTCGCTGGAGGACATTAAGGATGCTATTATCCAGCCTCATGGCATGGTGCTTGTTACCGGTCCGACTGGCTCTGGCAAAAGCACCAGCTTGTTTAGCGCCCTGTCGCTAATTAATAATCCTGCTGTTAATATTTCAACCGTTGAAGACCCGGTGGAATACCGGATTCCCGGCACCAACCAGACTCAGGTAAACCCTATGGCCGGCATGACTTTCGTTAACGGCTTAAGGGCGCTGCTGCGTCAAGATCCTAATATTATTATGGTAGGCGAAATCAGAGACGGTGAAACTGCCGGGCTTGCCGTGCAGGCCGCCCTTACAGGCCATTTAGTTTTTTCAACTCTTCACACCAACAATGCTGCTACCTGTTTGCCAAGGCTTTTAGATATGGGTATAGAACCGTTCTTAATAGCTAGCACAGTACGGGCCGTAGTCGGACAGCGGCTTGTCCGACGCCTATGTGTAGAGTGTCGTGAAATGGTTGAACCTAACCAAGATGAAATAAAACAAATTACCCAGACTTTTAAGATTAACGATCCCGAGTCTATGAGGCTAATCCACACTCAAGAGAAAAAAGCGCTTGAAGGCGGTATCGGTAAAAGTAATCAGGGCAAAGAACCCAGCGATTCGCCAAGCACCACTGAAACTACAATTACCAGAATATGGCGAGCCCGTAAGGACGGCTGTGAGGCCTGCAATCAGACAGGCTATAAGGGAAGAATCGGCATATATGAAGTTCTCAGAAACTCAGAAGGCATCCAAAAATTAATTGTTGCCAACTCTACATCGGAGCTAATAAATCAGCAGGCTATTAAAGAAGGCATGGTAACCATGCAGACTGACGGCTTTATTAAGGCCCTTCGCGGACAAACTACTATAGAAGAAATTCTCCGCGTTACTGCTACAGGAGAAAGCTAAGACTTTAGATATGGCCGAATTTGAATACACCGCCAAAATGTCTGATGGACGCCCCCAGTCGGGCAAGATTTCAGCCGGAACGCGCGAAGAAGTAGTTGAAATTCTTATCAAGCGGGATCTTACCCCGCAAATAATAAAACCTGCTAAAAAATCCGGCGGCCAGCTAGACATTAAATTACCGGGTAGCAATAAAGTTAAACCTAAAGCACTGGTAGTATTTACCCGCCAATTTAGCACCATGGTCAGCGCTGGCGTACCAATGCTTAGAGCCCTAAACACGCTTCAGGAGCAGACGGACTCGCCAGCACTAAAACAAGCCCTAGCTAAAATTACTACCGACGTAGAAGGCGGCATGCAGTTGTCCGATGCGCTTGAAAAGCACCCTAAAGCATTTTCTAATGTATACGTAAATATGGTGAGAGCTGGTGAAACCGGCGGTATCTTAGACCAGATTATGAATCGTCTAGCCACTCAGGTAGAAAAAGATAGTGAAATTAAGGGCAAGTTTAAAAGTGCTATGATTTATCCGGCAGTAGTTTTAACTGTAGCTGTCGGCGCTGTCGGGTTTTTGATGGTAGGCGTTATACCACAGCTGGCCGGGATATTAACGGACGCTGGCGCCGATCTACCCCTTCAGACCAAGGCTATTCTGGCAGTCAGCAATTTTCTGACCAACCAGTGGTATATAGTTATCGGAGCTGTAGTTGGAGCAATATTTGGTTTTAAGAAGTTTACAGGCAATCCAGCGGGCAAATATAAATTTCACCAGCTTATTCTAAAGGTCCCAATACTTGGAAACATCATTTTAAAAGTTAATGTTGCCCGTTTTTCCCGTACCTTCAGCTCCCTGCTTTCGGCCGGAGTTACTGTTATAGACGCTCTGGACATTACCAGCAAAGCTCTAACTAACACGGTTGCACAAAAAGCCATTCAAGATAGTATTCAAAGTATTAAAAACGGCTCCAACATTGCCGATTCGCTGGATAAAGGCAAGGTGCTTCCAGCTATCGTGATCCAAATGACAGCAGTAGGCGAAGAAACCGGCAAGCTGGGCGAAGTACTGGATAAGGTAGCCGAGTTTTATGAAGAAGAGGTCAACCAGGTAACGGCTAGCATTGCTTCAATTATTGAGCCAGTTCTAATTGTTGGCCTGGGCAGCATAGTCGGCTTTATTGTGCTAAGCGTACTCGGGCCAATTATGTCTATCCAAGGTGCAGTCTAGATATACTACGACATAAAATGCCGGGTTATTCTTATTGACAGTGAAGCTTAAGCAGTATACATTTTAACTATCACTAAAAAAAGCATTCTAAAGGAGTGGACTTAAAATGCGAAAATTAAATCAAAAAGGTTTCACCATTATTGAGCTATTGGTTGTAATCGTAATTATTGGTATCTTGGTTGCCTTAACGCTGCCTAACCTATTTAGCGCTCAGGCTCGTGGTCGCGACACTGACCGCAAGAACGAACTAAAGAACTTGCAGCAGAAGCTGGAAACACACTTTAACGACAATGATGAATACCCAGATCAGTTGTCTGACTTGAACCCAGCGCCAAGCGCAGACGAAACTACTGGCCCAAGACAGGACGCCTACACTTACACAGTTGGCGCTAACAACCAGTCTTACACACTAAGCGCTACGCTTGAAAACGATCAGGACAAGGACGCTACTAATGGTGTGTTCACGCTGCAAAGCACTAACCAAGGCACAGATAACGACGACGACTAAGTCGCCATAAGGTCTAACTGAAAACTGACTGTTGTTATAAACAGTCAGTTTTTTTATTCACATCTTATAGTTGTTTTTTAAGGTACCCGATATAGCAGCTACTATGTTATGCTTATGTTAAGTATGGCACGCGATAATCAGTCAGGGTTTACTCTAGTCGAGCTTCTGGTAACCATTTCACTTTTGGGGCTAATTGTTATTGGCGTAACCAATCTCTACATTACTATCTCTAGCGCTCAGCGAAAAAGCTATCATTTGGAAATTGCCACCCGTGCCGGCGAAGCCCAAATTGAGTCCTTAAGAAACGCTCAGTACAATAACCTGGAAGCAGGTGGCCAGATTAACTTTACATCCAGCCTGCCTAGCGACTTGCCTGAACCAAGGTCTGGCATCGTTGATATCAGCGAACCGTCAGACGGTATTAAGCGGGTTGACGTTACCATAACCTACAAAGACGGTAGCGGGTCTAAAACTGTTAAGCAAAGCTCGCTAATCGGCGTGATAGGAATTGGCCAATGATTAAAAACAAAAGGCTAGGCAGTGGCGGCTATACATTAATTGAGCTCTTAATAGCCACCGTCGTTACAGCCCTGGTAATAATTGGGGTTCTAACCTTTCTAACCCGAACCTTAACTAATAACAGCATCCGCCAGACTCAAGCTGATCTACTGCGTGAAGCTCAGTTAACCCTAGACGTCTTAACCAAAGACGTGAGACTATCGGCCAATATTGACGACAACAACCGCTGGGCGGACCCGAACTCCCCGAACGCCGAAGCTACCAATGGTCTTGGCTGGGAGGCAGGACCGAGCACCCTAATCCTTGCATCTGCGGCTGAAGATATTAACCGAAATATACTTTTTCAAGACGCTACCCATTATATAACTGAGAAAAATAACATCATCTATTTTGTAAGAGACGGTTCGCTATATAAGCGCACCCTAGCTGCTAATGTGGCCAATAATTCAGATGTAACCACCTGCCCGCCAGAATCAGCTGGCAGCGACTGCCCAGCAGATAGGCAGCTTGTAAATAATGTTGAGTCGTTCAGTATTAAATACTTTAACAATATGGACGAAGAAGTAGAGCCTTCGCAGGCCCGATCAGTAGAAGTTAGGCTTAGCCTTAAAAAATTTAAATACAACCGCGACGTAACTGCGCAGTATGCGACAAGGACGGTATTTAGAAATGAGTAATATTATAAAAAACCTGTTTCCAACCTATTCAAAGCTTTTCAGCAGCTTAAACAAAAACCAGACCGGCATGGTATTTATAACCGTGCTGCTGACAGGGCTGCTACTAACATTTTTAGGCTTGTCTATGGCTAATGTAGCTATGGTCCAGCTCAGGCGAACCAATGAAAACGTCTTTGTCTCAAATGCTTTATTATCTGCAGAGGCTGGCGCCGAGCAAACCCTCTACCAGCTAAATAATACTGATTCATTTTTAGGGTTCGAAGAAGAACTGGAGTTCTATGACGACGAGACCCAAGGGCGTGGCACTTACCAGACAACAGTAACTGCTGGCGAAGGCCCCAATGAGCGGGTCATTACTTCAACTGGGCGGACTTACAGAAACAACACTGACGAACCTGAAAAGACCAGGAGCGTTAAAATTACTATAGTCGGCACATCTTCCCCCGGCTACTCAGTTCATGCTGGTTCAGGCGGTTTAATACTAAGCGGCAGCGCCAGTATCACTAACTCTCAAGTATATGTAAACGGTAATATAGACTTAAACGGAGCTTCAAGAATTGGTACCGCCAGCCAGCCGCTAGATGTATTCGTCGCCAATCAAAACTGCCCTGCTGGCAACAACCCAGGGCCAACCTACCCTCAAGTCTGTGCTACTAATAATCCAATAGATATGGAATGGAGCACTAAGATTTATGGCAGTGTTTGTGCCACTGGCCAAACCTCCACTGGTCCCAACAACAATATAGTAGGCGGCAATGGCGGGCAGGGGCTGATTAGCGGCTGCAATGCGCCGCCAGCCAGCATGCCAGCTTATGACCGTAGCGCCCATATAGCTAAAATGACCACTACTACTCTCCCCAATAACATCGCTTATGACTGCAGTTCCTGGCGAAATCCCGACGGCTTTGTTAGAACTTGGCCGGCAAACCTTAGGCTTAACGGCAATGTCAGCCTAGCCAGCAGCTGCGACCTAACAATAACCGGAGATGTCTATATAACAGGCAATTTAAATATAGGTGGAGCAGCAAGAATTAAAGTTGCCGATTCACTAGGTGCAACTCGGCCGGTAATAGTTGTTGATGGCAATATAACAGTCGGAGGCTCGGCTACGCTTATCCCAAATAGCAGTGGCACAAGCGCTCACTTCATAAGCTTTAAAAGCACAGCGCCCTGCAGCCCGGCCTGTGCTGACGGCTCCATAACCGGCACGACCCTTAAAAATTCCCAGAATCTTCTGACCGTAGACGTAGCTGGTGCTGGTAACTTCCCTGGCACCGTATTCCAAGCTTACTGGAGCAAAGTCAAGCTAGCTGGCAGTGGCAATCTTGGGTCTGCCATCGGACATACAATTGATTTAAGCGGTGCAGGAGCAATTACTTTTGGGACTGCACTGTCTACGGGCGAAAGTACTTGGACAGTACGCAGTTATCAGTACGACTTTGACAACTAGTTTTCTACTACTGTAAGCATAAGTTTTTTGATATAATCTAACAATAAGAAACTTTCAGGGGCACCGCTGGACTATTGTGGCAACGAAACATGCACAGACATTGTTTTATAAGGATAAACCGCTATTTGGTTTAGATATTGGCTTTAACACTATTAAAGTCATACAGCTTGATAATAGTAAAAAAATCACTTCAGTAACTGGCTATGGCGTTAATACATTTGATGAAAAGGCTATAAAGGACGGCGTAATTACTGATTACGAGTCGCTGGCAAAATCTGCAATTGAACTGTTTGATAAAAAAATTATCGGCACGATCAACACTCGACGGGTTGCTGCCACTGTGCCAGCTGCCAGAGCATATTCAAGAGTCATCACTCTACCAAAAAAACTAGGCCGAAAAGAACTAGACGAAGCTGTCAGGTTGGAAGCCGCCCAGTATATCCCTATACCGATTGACGAGCTTTTCTTAGACTACTCAGTGGCCAATTACCATGAAGGTGATGCTGAAGTACTAGTCGTAGCCGTACCTAGAAATATAATAGATTCCTATATGAAATTCTTTGACCTTATTGGCCTGGAAGTCTGTACTCTAGAGACCACCATTTCTGCTGCTAGCCGGATTATCTCCAAGACAGAAAACAGCCAGGATATACCAACCATATTAATTGACCTTGGCTCATTATCCGTTGACTTAACAGTATTTGACAAAAACCTGGTTGTAAATGGCACCATACCCGGAGGCGGCGATGACTTTTCAAGTCGAATTGCCGAAAAACTCCATATCAGCAAAGAGGAAGCCAACAGCATCAAGACTAAATTCGGGCTAGGCGTCAGCAAGCATCAGCATGAAATTAGAGAAGCCTTAAAGCCACAGCTTGATTCCCTGATCAAGGAGATTAAAAGAGTTGTTAGATATTACGAAGAGCGCACCAACGGGCGAGCTACTATCGGCCAGATTATCACTATGGGCGGCGGCTCTAACATGCCGGGTCTTGTAGACTACTTAACTGATAATTTAAGAATTGCCACCAGATTATGTAATTTATGGAGCGAGCTTAATACCGGCGACTTAGCCTCCCCTTCAGAGGCCGAAAAATCTCTCTACATTACTGTAGCTGGAGCAGCCTCAATCAAGCCGGAGGAAATCTGGAAATGATAAACCTTATTCCGCCTGCCAGAAAAGACTCTATAAGATTTGCAAGGTATAACAGCACAGCTCTAGGCTGGATTGTCGGTATACTGTTAGCAATTCTAGGACTTATAGTTATTGCCGGCGGCGGCCTGTTTTATATACGTCAAGACATTAAGAACCATGAGCAATCCATAATTAACACTGAAGCTGATCTTAAGAAACAAAACCAGGAAGAAACGCTTAAGCGAGCCGAGGAAGTCAGTGGTCGGCTGTCACTGGTAGTTAACGTGTTATCTAAAGAAGTTCTCTTTTCTAAACTGCTTAGACATTTGGGCACTCTTATGCCGGACGGCGCGATACTGAATAATTTAAGCCTTAGCCGCGATAAAGCTGGCGGTATTGATCTGTCTATTAGCGCCGTAAATGAGTTTGTCGCCTCACAGGCTCTCGTCAATCTACAGGATTCCCAGAACCTGCTTTTTAGTGCGGCTGACACTAATAGAATCACCTGTGAAAACGTAGATACCATCTATGTTTGCGAAACGACAATCCGAGCTGTATTGGTTGAAGATAATCCGTTTCTAATACTAAATCAGGGAGAAGACAGTGAATAGTAAGCGGCTATTTCTAGTTTCCATTGCAATTATTGCTGCATTGCTACTTGGTTTTGCCGGCGCTTTTCAGCAATCTACTGCTATGCTTAAAACCCAAAGCGAAAAACTTTCTGATTTGAAGCTCACAGATATAGTTTTAAACAAGCAAAAATCTGACCTTGATACTGCCAAAAGATACATTAAGGAATTCTCAGAACTAGAACAAGTATCTAAATCGATAGTTCCTCAGGACAAGGATCAGGCTAATACCATAGCCGAACTTACCAGCATGGCGCGAGAAGCCGATATCCCGCATGTTTCATTCAGCTTCTTAGAGTCCAACTTAGGGCAGGCTGGCAAGAAGAAAAACGACAAGGGACCAACTGACAGCAATAAGACCCAGGTTACTGAGCTTAGCGATCTAAAAGGCGTTTATGCTATGGCAATCACGGTATCCAACAGAAGCCTAAACCCGGTTACTTATGATCAAATTCTTAGATACCTGGAACTGCTGGAAAGCAATCGCCGCACTTCTCAGGTTACTAACATAGAGATTAGACCCGACCAGCAGGCCCAGGGCCGATTCCACTTTTCTATCATTCTAAATACATACATAAGGCCATAACTATGGATAAATCACTTCAGTCATTAATGCCAATACTAACTGTCTTGCGGCGGTACAGCGTACTAATTGCTATCGTTATAGTCGGCGCTGTTTACGCCTACATCATTTACACAAGCGGCAGCCTAGCTAAAGTAGAACCAAGCACCGACCAAATAAATGAAAAGTATAAGACGGTTAAAAGATCTAATATTGACCAGGTTATCATTAACAAGCTAAATGACCTTGAAGACCGCAACCCAAATTTCCAAGCTCTGCTGGACGAAGCTAGAGCAAATCCATTTACTGAAGAGTAGTTAGTTCCCGTATTCTTTCAGGTTTCGCTCATGAGCACCGACGATAAGTTTTGATACCTGATAAGGCTCAGGTACAAAGTTAAAAGAATAGTTTTCCTGCTCACCAGCAGTTTCAATAACTAGCGTTCCATAATTAAAGGCGTGAGCTAATATACCCTTCTGGCTGACAGTAACGTCCTGCACGTCACCGATTGAAAGCTGTGATATTTTACGGTCAAACAAGCTTCTATATACTACTTGGGCAATTTTCTCGCTAGTTACAAAGATTACGTTGCTTCTATATAAGAAAGCTGCAATATAGGTCATTACAGCCACGCCAACTATAACTACTAAGCTGACTGCCATTAGAATTCCATTGGCAGCATTTGCACCTTGGATACCTAGAGTCTGCTCAAAGTCAAAGATGGCGCCAAAAATTGCCGCTAAAAACACCATCAGCATAACAATGCCGCCACTAATTAGCACCAGAGCAAGTCCTACTGGATGCTTTCTGATTTCTGTAACCAACTCCTCATCGGCATCAAATTCAATAAATTTAAAGTACTTTCTACCCTCGCTGGAGAGCTTTTGCTCGGCAAGCTGCCGATGTTGGATATCTTTTTCTGTTTCGTGCATTTAAAATTATTATAACTTCTTTTTCAATCTTGTTACATACTGTTAATTATATCAAGCTAGTCTGATCCTCGGATTTATCTTGAGGTTTTATATTTAAGTGTTTATATGCCTTATGAGTAACCCTGCGTCCCCGCGGAGTACGCTCTAGTAGCCCTATCTGCATTAGGTACGGCTCGTAATAATCTTCAATTGTAGCAGCCTCATCGCCAGTTAACGCCGACAGGGTGTTAAGTCCGACTGGGTTTTGTCCGTAATTATCAATGATTCTTTCAAGCAGATGTCTGTCGGCCGCGTCTAGCCCCAGCTCGTCTATTTCCAGCAAATTTAAAGCGGCAGTAGTAATCTCAGTATCTATAATGCCATCGCCGTTAACGTCTGCGTAATCTCTGACTCTCTTTAAAAGCCGGTTGGCAATGCGGGGAGTTAATCTAGCTCTTGTAGACAGTAGACTTGCCGACTCGGGATGTATTTCACTTTTTAAAATGTCAGCAGCCCTGGAAATAATCTTAGCTATTTCTTCCGGGGTATAAAATTCCAGGCGGTGTATTAGCCCGAACCTATCCCTAAGCGGTGCAGCCAGCGCGCCAGTTCTAGTTGTAGCGCCAATGAGCGTAAACTTAGGCACGTCTAACCGCAGGCTGCGAGCGCTTGGACCCTTGCCTAGCATAATATCTATCTTATAGTCTTCCATTGCGCTATATAAAACTTCTTCAACCGAGCGATGCAGGCGATGAATTTCATCTATAAATAAAATGTCGCCGTCCTGCAGATTAGTCAGTAAGCTAGCTAGGTCACCGGCCCGCTCAATAGCCGGACCGCTTGTTACCCTGATTTGTGCACCCATCTCGTTGGCAATCACACTTGCCATTGTGGTCTTACCCAGACCTGGAGGGCCGAACAAAAGAATATGATCAAGCGGTTCATCACGTTTTTTTGCCGCGCTAATAGACAGCTTCAGATTCTGTTTAAGTCTTTCCTGACCTATGTAGCTGGAGAAATCTCTAGGGCGAAGTGTAACCTCCAGCTCAATTTCTGCTGGATCATTATCGTCGGTAGTGGTATGTACTATGCGCTCAACCGCCATGCCTAAACCTCAATATCCGCCTCATAGTCTAAAGGCACCCTTTCAGAAGAGAAGTACTGGCCTGGGAAATTATCAGTTAAGTCCTTCATATCTTCATCATTTGAATTATCAGCCTCCCAGCGGCCGCCCATTTGCCATGTACCCAGCCCATAGACAGGCAAGCTAATACCGTTGATAAAACTTTTTGATGGTATATTCATAAATAACTAGAAGCCTTTCAACTTAAACTTGATATAAACTTTCATAGTATACATATTGTGTATTACTGCCTAAGATCATATTAACTATTTCCCCCTGAGAGCTTGTTTTATTTTTTCTTCAGTAGGCAAAGAGCTATCTATACCTTCCAGTGCTTTCTGGGCATCAAGATCACTGTAACCAAGAGCAATTAGAGCTTGGGTGGCCTCATCTTGGGCGCTTATACCGCCACGGTTAACAACTGCCTCAGCACCCTCGCCTACCGGTGCGCCAACCTTGTCTCTTAGTTCAACTACGATCTGTTCAGCCGCCCGCTTGCCAACCCCCTTAGCACTTTTAAGCAGCTTAACGTCGCCGCTTGCAATTGCCGCTCTAACCGTATCACTCGACCCAATATCCAACACTGCCATGGCGACTTTAGGCCCGACATTCTTAACACCAAGTAGCTGCTCAAATAGCTGTTTGGTAGTAATTAGCGAAAATCCAAAAAGATCATATGTCTGCTCGCGAATATGCTCGTAAATATACAGCTTGGCTTTCTCTCCAGTTTCCAGGCGACTATAGTCGTCCACGGTTACAATTACGCCATAGCCAACCCCGCCAGCTTCCAGAACAATTACATCGGCAAGCTTTTCGCTAACTATTCCACTAAGTGTTGCAATCATCCTGTCTATTATCTCATAGACATGCTGTGAGTAATAGCGCAGGCTATAGCATCGGCGCAGTCATCAGGCTTGGGCACCTCTTTAAGGTTTAGAATTACTCTAACCATTTCCTGAATCTGCTTCTTATCTGCCCGGCCATACCCAGTTAGTGCCTGTTTAATCTGCAGCGGCGTATACTCGGCAATCTTAAGACCGGCCTGCATGCCAGTCAATAACACTACACCTCTAGCTTGAGCGACAGTTATGGCTGTTGTTACATTTTGGGCAAAGAACAGCTTCTCTACCGCCATTTCATCCGGTTTTGTATCGGCAATAATTTCAGTAAGCTCATCATAAATTGTATGTAGTCGAACCGCATCATCTTCCTTGACAGGAGTTCTAATAACTCCGCCGTCTATCAGCTGAGGCTTGCCTTTAATTACTTCTATGACGCCGAAACCCAGTATTCCAGTTCCAGGATCGATTCCAATAATTCTCAAAATATACCTTAATTTACGGCCGCTTCGCCCTTTACCATTTCAAGCAGCTCATTATGAATAACCCCATTGGATACTACTGCGCCTCTAAACGGCTGGGTATAATCCAGCGGTCGACCATCTAATCCAGTCACTTTGCCGCCGGCGTTTTCAACAATTAGGTCTACTGCCGCCATATCATGAGCGCCCACACCCAGTTCAATGTAGCCTTCAAATTTACCTTTGGCTACAAGAACAGATTTAGCTACCGCTCCACTAAATGAAGCAATATGAGCTTTTGTGTCAATTAATCTATCTAAATGAAGCAGCTTACCGCTTCGGATTCTCCTAACATTACTGGAAACAGCAACCGTTCCACCGTCTAAACCGCCATTTGAAACCTGTATTTCATCTTCGTTGCAATAGCTTGGACCGCCAACTACAGTGTGATAGGTATTATTTAGAAATGGATCGTGAGCTACCCCCAATACAGGTCGCCCGTCTTCAATTAAGCCAAGAGAGAAAGCTGCCGTAGGCGTTCCCCATACAAATCCGATGGTACCGTCAATCGGATCACAGAACCATTTGCGGCCAGTACCATAGTCTGTGGTGCTTTCTTCTTCACCGATAAGTCCGTCATCAGGAAACTCATCTTTCATCATTTCTATCACCAGGCTATTTATCTCAATATCTGCAACGGTGACCGGTGAGCCATCATCTTTAATTACTTTTTGCTGATCTGCATTGAAATACTTCAGCATTATTTTGCCAGCTTCTTCTGCAACATTTCTGGCAAATTCCAGTTCTTTTTCGTACATTTTTTATTCCTTAATGTCAAAGTTGGTATAGGTATTGCTGACATCATCAAGATCATCTAGAGCATCCATCAGCCGCATAATCTTACCTTGAGTAGCCTCGTCCGTTACCTCAATAGTGCTATTTGGTTCATAGGATAATTCTGCTTGCTTTACTTCTATCCCGGCTGCTTTTAAAGCATCGCGCACTTTAGCCAGATCAGTTTGGGCCGTATAGATAATAGTCTCGTCATCTTCTTCCTGCACGTCTTCAGCCCCTGCATCCAAGGCGGCCATCATAAGTTCATCGCCGCCACCGCCGGCTATAATTACGCCCTTGCGGGTAAACTGAAAAGCGACAGCCCCTTTTTCGGCGATACTTCCGCCGTGTTTATTAAAGGCATTACGCACCTCCGGATAGGTACGGTTAACATTGTCGGTTGCGCACTCCACTAGTATCGCTACGCCGCCAGGACCATAGCCTTCGTACATAATTTCTTGAAGTTGAGCGGCTGACTTATCTGCGACTCTAGCAATAGCCCTATCTATATTGCTTGAAGGCATATTGGCAGCCTTGGCTTTTTCTATCGCCATCGCAAGAGCTGAGTTGGTTGACGGATCGGTACCTCCGCGAGCAGCTATGGCAATCTGATTACCAATCTTAGTAAATACTGCACCGCGCTTAGCATCTTCAACTGCCTTACCGCGCTTTATTTTGCTCCACTTATTATGTCCTGCCATACTTCTCCTTTTACTAAACGACTACGGGGATCAAAATACTTCCACGTTTGAACTATTCTGATCCAAAAAGTCGTAAATAGCGTTTGAGTTTGCATCGTTAATTTATTGTCTGTATCTGTTATTTTAGCATCATTTAGGAGTTTTAACCAGATTCAGGTTTAGGCATTACCGGCTATGAAAGCAGAATCCTGAAATAAATTACCCTAAATCAATACAAGCAGACTGCCAAATATCATGCTGACCTTATACATTTAGCTGTACGCCTCTCCAAATTACATAATGTACGACTATTTAATGCAAATGCAAGCATAGACACATTATTTTATTGACTTTTTAAGTCAAATAACAGATAATAACCCCTGTTGTTTTTCTATCCTAGAAAACTGCTATACGGGGGCCCGTAGCTCAGTAGGTTAGAGCAGCGGCCTTTTAAGCCGCGTGTCGTGGGTTCGAATCCCACCGGGCCCTCCAATAGAATCTTACAACACCTAGACTTCCTCGTAAGGAAGTCTTTTTATTTCCAACCCCACTCACTACAATACATATATGCATTACTACGTAGTTGGAGTGAACGGAAGTGGTAAATCCACTTTGCTTAAGGCCATCCAAGACACTCTCGGAGTACGAGTGATACACGGAACTAAAGAACTGATGCAGCAGATGGGAATACCGAACGACTACGATGCGCTGAGGAAAATTAACCAGGATGACGTACTGGCTGAATGGGCTAAGACAGCCAACAACCTAACAAACAAATACAAGACTGAGGATTTTTTGCTGGATACTCATATTCTGAATCTCACAAACGGCAAAGTTATACGCAGGGACGGATCTTGGATTGCTAAATACGATGCCCTGGTATTAGTTAAGGCCCAACCTGTCACATTATTAAGTCGAATAGTCGCAGATTCAGGCAAAGATCGGGCGTTATTTACGTTAGGAATGGATGAGGCGGAGAAGATAAAAACCCTAATCGAATATCAAGACGAGACAGAAAAATTATTCAGTGAGTTATCAAAAAATTATGAATTGCCGTCGCTTGTTATTGAGAATGACCGAGAGCTAGATTATGCAGTAGAGGCATTTAGTAGATATCATCAATCAATCTCACTATAAATATCTCATTTGCACAGTGTTATCTAGTTGCAATAGTTTGCACTTTACTCATTCATTTCCGACAAGACCCTATTGACACATTTGTACATAATCAAGTACAATAATTGTACTATGAAGATTGCATCAACATCTAACTTTCGTAAAGACATAAAGCGATACATTGACGAAGTTGACCAAGACCAGGAGCCACTAGTAATTACTCGCTCAGACAACGTGTCGGTCGTAGTGTTACCTCTATCTACGTATAACTCTTACGCTGAAACGGACTATTTAATGCGTAGTCCTGCTAATGCAAAAAGACTGCGTAGATCAATAGAACAGGCTCGAGCTGGCGAAGTCGAAAAGCACGAACTTATAGAGACGTAGTCATGAAACGTATAATCAGTTTTACCGCTGATGGCTGGGAGGATTATGTATATTGGCAGGCGCAAGATAAGAAGATACTAAAGAGGATCAATAACTTGCTAAAAGATTGCCAGCGTAACCCCATTTCAGGTATCGGCAAACCAGAGCAACTAAAACATGAGTTGTCTGGTGCTTGGTCCCGCAGGATTAACGATGAGCATCGTTTAGTTTATTTGATGACAGATACAGGCATACACATACTTAGTTGTCGCTACCATTATTAGAAAGGGTCTATGAAACTATAAAGAGTGTTCTTGCTTCTGCTAACTTAGTTGCAATAGTTTGCACCCTGCTCCCCACAGATAACTATCTGTGGGGAGCCTGAACACATGAGTCTAGCAGGCTTTTTTTATGAGTTAAAATAAATTCATGATTCTAATTGAAGATTCAGTAATATTTGATAAGCTACTTGAACATATTAGCGAGCAACGCACCCGTGCGAAATTAACCGATAAACCCTTTGAACTGGGGATAGCCACCGATATTAGACCTAGTCAAGTGCTTGCACTTGTAAATAAAGATGAAAACATGACTGTGCTCAAGGAAATTGGCATGCAAAACTACAAATGGCAAGATGATGCTTTACGCTCAGAACTTAAACTGGCAGGTGAAAACTTACTAATTTCAATTTGCCGTCCACGTTAGCTTCTTTTCTCTTAGTTGCAATAGCCTACACCTTGATCCTCCAGGATAAGAAAATACCCCAAGGCCCAGTTGCAACTCCTCAAAACTAAATATTAATAAATAGTCCTGGTACATTTATTCACGCTTTTTGTGAAATTATTGGTCATAATTAACCAAACCACCTAAGACAAGATAGATAGCGTCAAACGAACCAATCTAACGATTGCCAAAGTTAAGTCAGAGACTGCTTATGAGGTAGCTTTTGCCGAGATGCCCTCAATGGCTTATAGTTAAAATATCATCGTATACTTTTTGCTATACTGCTGATATGAAAGAACTAGTTAAATTAGTAGTTTTCGTACCTGAGGAGAACGCCAATGAAGTTCGTAAAGCGCTCGGCGAAGCTGGCGCTGGCAAAATAGGTGAATATTCATTTTGTAGCTATTCAATTAAAGGAGTAGGCAGGTTTATACCTAACAGCAAAGCTGACCCGCATATTGGAGAAGCGGGCAAAATGGAAGAAGTAGACGAAGAAAGAATTGAAGTAGCCTGCGAGAAAGAACAAGCTGCTGAGATAATTAAAGTAATTAAAAAAGTCCACCCTTACGAAGAAGTTGTTATAGACATCTACCCAATGCTTTCGCTTTAGTGCCGTAGCATTTTATTGAATTTAACCTGCTAGATTGATTAATGGTTAAAGACAATAAATTACTATTATCCACTAGGTAGATAGTTATTGATTATGTGCTACATTTAAATTATGACTAATCCAGTACAAAATGCCGCTTTAGTTTTTCTACTACAGGAAGATAACATTCTACTTGCCATGAAAAAGCGAGGTTTTGGGGAGGGTCGCTGGAATGGGGTTGGCGGAAAAGTAAATGATGGTGAAAAAAATCAAGAAGCAGCTAAACGCGAGAGCCAAGAGGAAATTGGCGTAATACCCGAATCGCTACATGAAGCATCAATTTTAAACTTTCATTTTCCAGATGGAAACAAAGACTGGAAAGTGAATGTCTATATTTGCACTAAATGGAAAGGCGATCCGATTGAGTCAGAAGAGATGAAACCTAAATGGTTTAAAACTTCTAATATACCTTATGAACAAATGTGGGATGATGATAAGTATTGGTTGCCGGAAGTCCTTAAGGGTCAATACGTAGAAGCGGACTTTGATTTTGACAATAACGACAAAGTGATTAATCATCAGTTAACAACCAGACCAGCGACATTTAAAATTTAGGGAAGAATCCTATGTCTTTTCAAGCGTACCTAGATAACATAGAAGATAAAACCGGCAAGACACCAAATGACTTTATAATTCTTGCTAAAGAAAAAGGCTTTGATGAGAATACTAAATCCGGCGAAATAGTTGCCTGGTTAAAGGAGGAATTTAAACTAGGTCATGGGCATGCCATGGCTATGACTCATGTAATTAAAAAAGGCCCTAAGATTAGCGACAAGCATGTCGGTAGCAACGGGGCTCATAGAGACGAGTCAGATACTCTTAACCTAGACGGCAAGAACAAGATTTAATATTAATGCAAAGCTTTCTTATGTTTTTTGTCTGGTCGTTTTGTTGACATAGAAATTAAGATAATTGATACAACTATTCCAACGCCAACAATAAATTCCTGATACTGTTCTACCAGCGACCAAGTTTCAGTATTATTCATAACCTCTGACGCGCCTCCAGCAAGCAGGGGGTTTATAAATATTGCTGCTAATAATCCCATACAAAGAGCCGGGACAATAGATAACGGTACTAGCGCTTTAGTAAACTGGCCTCTGGTTATAAAGGCGCAAACTACAACCGGCAGGAATAATAGAATAATTTCAGCAGCATTGGACGCAAAGTCCATACCACTTGTAAGCGACGAAGCCATCAGCCCCATATTATCACCTGAGAATTTAACTAGGACGCTGCCGGCACATAATGCTAGGAAGCATAAAGCAGTATTTACTCTAAAGAACACCAGGGTTACTGCCACGATAGCAGCAACTATCAAGATGATGTATTCAACCATAAGCCTATTATAGCTTAAAACTGCTGCCGATTTGCCAGCCTAGTTTTTCTGCTAGCCCACCCTCCACTTCCAAAATATAGTTAGCTGGTGACTGAGGGCAAAATGACTGAGGATATGAATCAGGGCTTGCTTGGCTTTTTATATCAATGATTTCTTGGTTTTTATTTAACCAAACTATATCTATATTAAATTTCATGTCTTTCATCCAAAAACAGTATTCGTCTTCAACTTCATATACAAACAGCATTCCGGACGATTCATTTAAGCAATCTCGTCCGGAAAGACCCTGAATTTTATCTTTTTCATTCTTAACTACCTCGACTCTTAATAGCTGGTCATGAGTAGCAATGTTTCTAGTCTCAATACTATCGTTTATAGCGCAGGCATTACTTGCCTGCTGATTAGCTGGCTTTAGGTCCTCTTTTGATTCTGTCTGCCAGTTAAATAGAAAGAGTGCTGCAAAAATGATCGTTAAGGCAACTAAAAGGCTAAGCGCCAACCCGGTCTTTGCGCGGCTGCTTTTTTGCATTTTGCTCAACATATTCAATTATTTTTTCAGCCACATTGCGACCAGTTACAAGCTCAGGAGTTTTAAGGCTAGCCGAGGAGTTTACCTCTAAAATTAAAGGTCCGCGGTTAGAACGCATCATATCTACGCCGCATATAGATAGCCCCATAGCCTTAGCGGCTTTTTGAACTACTTTTCTTTCAACGTCAGTTAGTTTTACTGGCGTACCTTCGCCACCTTGGTGAGTATTTGACCTAAAGTCATCATCAAGACTTTGTCGCTTTATGCTTGCCACTACTTTACCGCCAACTACTAGCGACCTGACGTCTTGTCCAGCCGATTCTTTTACGAACTCCTGCAGCAAAATGTTTGTACCGTCATCATCCATCACATAAAATGCCTGCATCACTGATTTTGCAGCCTTTTTAGTTTCTGCTAATACAACCCCGTTGCCATGAGTACCGCGGGCCAGCTTAATTATCACTGGGAACCCGCCCATATCATCAATTAAGTCTTCAATATCATTGATTGAACGAGTGAATACCGTTTTTGGGATACCGATACCGGCTCTGGAAAGAAGCTGGATAGCTCTAAGCTTGTCGCGCGAACGGACTATCGCCAGTGAACTTGTAGTCGTATAAACCCCTTGCATTTCAAATTGACGAACCACTGCTGTCCCATAGCGGGTCATACTGCTGGCAATTCTGGGAATAATTGCATCGTAGCCCGATAAAGTTCTACCTTTGTACCTAACAACTGGACTACCCTGCTCAATAATTGCATGGCAGTGTTTGTATTTTATAATGTCAGCTTTGTGGCCGCGCTTAATCGCCTCTTCTTTAAGACGTTTAGTAGAGTAGTTGCCAGGACCATTGGATAAAATTGCTATTTTCATATTTTGATTTATGGCCTTACATAATTATGCTTAATATCGACAATAAATTTCCCGCGAAGCACATTGCGGCCAATAAGCACAGGATACTTCTGTGTAGATCTATTTGCAAGCGTAAAACGAGCTCTAATTTTTTTACCGCCAATTACAACCAGCATCTTTACCATATAACGGTTTTCGGTTATGCCGTTGGAAGGAGTTACAAGCCGCATTTCAAAAGTTTTAAAGGTTAGATCTTGGCCAGTATAATACTTGCTGCTTTTATCAAATAACTTAAAGCTTAACTGTCCATTTAATTCTTTAATGTCCGAAGCCCAAATTGCCGAGGTTCGCGCGCCAGTATCAATACGTGCTGGCAGGTCATCCAGATTAAATTCTGGAAAACCAATAAACTCCGATTGACCAATAACGGCTATTTTGTTTGTCATGATGATAAAATTACTAATTAGTTAGTATATTTTAACATATTATTGAAATAATTGCTATATATGTCTAGCTTTTCATCAATGAATGCCCCGCTCCCTATCTGCGGACTGGCATTAACCTCTAGTATGTAAGGCTCGTGAGTATTTTTATCAAACATAAGATCTACGCCGGCAATTTCCCTGTCCATAACCTCCGCTGCCTTAAGCGATATATCCTGATGCTCTACCGACAGGTCATCAAGAGGCAACAACTGTGAACTAGCACCCTGTGAAGTATTATTTAAGTGAGTGGAAGCATCTGCCCGCTGGCGCTTTATTATTAGCTCAATTTTTTTATCTACAATTAAAGCCCTAAGATCGCTATCATTGGGAATAAATTTTTGAGCTATAAACTTAAGGTCAGGAAATTTATTTAGCGCTTTTATGACTTGATCTTCTTTTTCAATTAGGAAATTCTCATCGCCACCAGAGCCATCTATAGATTTAAAAATAAACGGGACGCCTAATTTTTTACCAATAAATTTAAATGAGTTTTTAAATTCTTGATTGAGCATAAAAATAGTATCAGCAATCGGTAGATCGTTTAATGCAAGTCTGCTTAACTGAGTTAATTTGGTCAGTGGTATATGATTTTTTAACTCGCTACATACGAACGGTATACTCTCTTGTTCTAAGTAGCTGGCGATTACACCGGCAAACTCACTGTATCTAAAAAAAGATTTGAAATATACAAAATCAAAGTCATTTAAAGGTATATTCTCGCTAGCTAGGAAAACTTCTAGTTTGCCGGTTTTAAACTCGACTCTAAAGCTGTGATAATTAACCCATTGGATCTTACTGCCTTCGTCTAATCTCGGCTGGAGCTTAGCTATAAAGTCGTTATTAATAGAAGTACTCTCTTCATCCTCGGCCGATGAAATGACTAGTAATCTTTTAGTTCTAAGTTCGGTCATTAATCCTGCTCTCCATTTATTAATAATGATTGCAATCAGCCTTTTAAAATACCTCATTTTGCTGCTTCATATGGTCCACTACAAGCAGAGGATAGTCTCTGCCTAGATTGGTGACTGCCCCCTGCCTGAACATTTCATTTTGCTCTTCACGAGACCTAGAACCAGATTCATCTGCTGGCTCGAACATTTCGTATTCTGGAAATCTTGAGATATCTGGCTGGAAGTTAGTCATAATTATTTAGCAATTTTAGTTTTGTTATTTAACTACTAAGTAATTATATCACACTACTTAGCTTTGGTCAATAGCTAGCTACCTGCCTACTTCCAAAAGCCTTTTTTACCTTTAGATTCTTCAGCAAACTGCTGTAGTAGTTCTTTCTGTTTTGCGGATAGCTTGCGAGGCGTTTCAACTACAACCGTAACTATATGAGAACCTCGTGTGTCGCCTCTCATATGCGGGACACCATGACTAGTTAGCTTAAAGTCGGTGCCACTTTGAGTGCCAGCAGGAACTTTCATAGTAACCGGTCCGTCAACCGTATCTACACTTATTTCAGCGCCCAAAGCAGCATCTATCATAGAGACTGTCTCATCCGAAAGAATTAAGTCTCCTTCACGAGTAAATTTCTTGTGAGCTTTAACGCGGATATTTACATACAGATCGCCACGCGGCGCGTTAGCCAGCGCTTCACCCCGCTCTCTTAGGCGGATAGTAGCCCCATCATCAATACCAGCTGGTATCTTAAGCTTAATCTCCTGGTTCTTAGATTTAGTCCCCTTGCCCTTGCAAACCGTACAGGCTTTTTCTGGGACCTTGCCAGCCCCCTTACAGGTCGGACAAACTGTAGCCTGCTGGATGTTGCCAAAAATGGTTCTTGTTACGTTAACGACCTGGCCGGAACCCTGACAGGTGCCACATACTTTCATGTCGTGTCCTGGCTCAGCAGTAGTACCTTTACAGTGCTCGCAGGTATCTTCCATGACAAGATTCAGCTCAACCTCAGTACCAAATACGGCTTGCTCAAAACTAATTACCACGTCGGTTTCAACGTCCCTGCCACGCTTGCTTCGCTGACTTCTCTGCTGTCCTCCGCCAAAAAAGCTGCCAAAAATATCTCCAAGTCCAAGATCGCCAAAGTCAAAATTAATATTCTGCCCCTGGCCACCGCCAAATCCGCCAAAACCTGCAAAAGGATCCCCGTCGCTGGCCGCACTGGAACCCACGCCAGCATGACCGAACTGATCATAACGCTGACGCTTTCTCTCGTCTTTTAGAACTTCGTAAGCCTCATTAACTTCCTTAAATTTAGCCTCATCGCCGCCTTCTTTATCAGGATGATACTGAATAGCCTTTTTTCTAAAAGCCTTTTTTATTTCATCATCCGAAGCGCCCTTTGAAACGCCCAATACTTCATAGTAGTCCCGCTTTGCCATTTAAAATATCCTACTTTCTGCTATTTGCATTGCCTTCATTATTTCATCTGGACCAAGCTGATACTTATCTGCAATATGAGCTGCCAGCTCTGAGTTAGACCAGTCCAGATTATCCTTAGAGCCAAGTTCATAAGTCGCAAATTGGCCAGCTAGGCTATGAAAGTCATCTGCTGCCATATCTATAGGATCAGCATAGTATGAATCTACTAGCTCAGACCAGGCCCATTGCTCATAACTGCTTAGACTCAAGATAATTCTCTCCCTAAAAATATGTTTGTACAATACTATATTTTAGCACTTAGAGCCTTAGTGTGCCAGAATTTTATTGATCAGGCTTATTGTATTTCTGAAGCTGGTACATAGCGATTCCAATCACAAACAAGGCCAGCACGGCTAGAGCAACATACTGCAAATCCCGCAGCTGATACAGAACTGCGCCAATCGCTACATACAGTCCCCAATTAATTACAAACCGTTTTCGAATGGCGATACCTATAAGCATAAAACAAACCTGCTCCAGTAGCAGCCACCAGCCGTAAATACCAGCTGCGCCGACACTTAGCGACTGCAGTATTAGAGGTATAGTTGCAGTACCGAGCGCCCAATAAATATACTGGTCTCCAACCTTGGTATCCTCCAAGCTGTGCCTCCACCAGGCAAAGCCGGCAAGCGTAGCTGCAATAATGTGCGAATAAGCCTGAATATTGGTAACGCCTAAGTATAGTAGCAGCCAGGCGAACCCAGCCACCATAATAGCAACCGATATCTCCTTGTTGGATTGAGCCTTATACTTGTTATAGTCATATGTTGCCATTCCAGCTGCAAATAATCCTATCGGCATAATAGGGTTAAGCTCTACTCCAAACATCCAGAAAGCTGGCGTAATAAACAGCGTAATCAAAGAGACTAGCGAAGCTTCTTTTCTAATCAGCCCGTAATAATCTACCGATGCCTCAATAGCCCGACAAGAGTAATAGCACATCAGGGCTAAAGAGATGCTTAAGAACATAAATATTTCTATAGAACCATTATTATCACTTGGACGAAAACCGCTAATAAGTATCAGCTGCCACAAAATCGGCTGAACAGCTATAAGGCTTGCCTGGCGCTCAATAACGTAAGCTAAAACAAATACCATTGAACTTATGACCGCTAGTATAGCTGTAGTATGAATCTGGCTGTTAACTGACCATAGTGAAATTACAATCGCTAAAAACCCTGCCACAATATAACCGACAACGTATGATTGACTAGCAGTTTCGGCATAGGCCGCTAGCGGCACTTTGCTAGACGGGAAAACACGACCGCGGGCAATATGCTTGTGGTTTATTTAAATGTCAGTTTGTAAATTAGCAGTGCTGCGCAAGCTCCCAATACGGCAATTAGTATGCCGCGGATGTTAAAGCCAGTGATACCCGAAGCATCAAAAAAGTTCATAATCGCACCGCCTAGGAAAGCGCCAATAATACCGACGATAACATTAGCCACTATACCCTGCTCATTATCCGTCCCCATTATTAAGGAGGCGATCCACCCAGCTAAACCGCCAAAAATTATCCACATTAATATGTTCATCTGTTAACCCCATTTTTTTACGTGACAGGCCTATTATGAAGCAGGAGTTAAGCCAAGTATGTAAGCTAACTTATTGACAAACTATGTTAATAAAAAATTATTGGGGTTTCAGCAAGTAACGATATTTCTCAGCGACCACGTCCTCATTAAAAATCTTGACAGGTACACAGTCAGCGGTTTTTCTATCAGCATCTTTAGGGTCTATATAATCCCAGTCAAGCGGACGGCTGCCACCAGCCTCGCAGTCCGTTACACCCACCTTGCCAGCCCTGCCGGATAAGGAGTTCTTTCTGTATTTATCGGCCAAAAAAAAGCCGGCTATAAGTATAAACACTATAACCGTAAGTATAATAAGCCACACTATTTTGGTAGGCTTCATGCAAAAATCATATAACTAATGCTTTAGATAAAGCAAGCTCAAACTGCTCGCTTGCCTGCTTAACTAAAAAAGCATGCCGCTAATACCGGCATGCTTTTAATCTAGTTAGACAGCTTATTTGTCGTCTACGACTTCACCTTCAACTGGTTCGTCTTTATCTTTCTTGTCATCGCTGTCTTTATCTTCTTTGTTATCAGTATCAGCGCTGGCGGCTTCGTACATTTTTGCACCGATAGGCATTAACTTGTCGCTTAATGCTTTGCCGGCGGCTTCCAAGGCGTCCTTGTCGGCCTTTTCATCTTTAGAAACCTTTTTAGCTTCTTCAATTGCTTCGTCTAAGGTTTTCTTGTCCTCTTCTGAGATTTTATCGCCATTATCCGACTTTAGCTTTTCCGCCTGATAGATAGCGTTGTCTAATCCGTTTCTAGCGTCAACTGCTTCGCGCTTTTTCTTATCTTCTTCCGCATGGGCTTCAGCGTCTTTTTGAGCCTTTTCAATTTCTTCTTTTGAAAGACCAGTGCTGTCTTGGATAGTAATACTCTGCTCTTTGCCCGAGCCTTTATCCTTAGCTGTTACGTTTAAAATACCGTTTGCGTCAATATTAAATGTAACTTCAATTTGCGGCACGCCGCGTGGAGCTGGTGGAATGCCGTCCAGCACGAACCGGCCTAAGCTTTTATTGTCTGAAGCGAATTCGCGTTCCCCTTGAAGGACGTGAATCTCTACCTGATTCTGGTTATCTGCAGCCGTTGAGAATACTTCTGACTTGCTGGTTGGAATAGTGGTGTTTCGTTCAATCAGCTTAGTGCTAACTGACCCCATAGTCTCAATACCAAGGCTTAATGGTGTTACGTCAAGAAGCAGCACGTCTTTAACGTCTCCTTGCAGCACCCCGCCTTGAATAGCTGCACCAATTGCTACCACCTCGTCGGGGTTCACACCCTTCATAGGCTCCTTGCCAAAAATCTTCTTTACCTGCTCCTGTACAGCAGGCATACGGGTCATACCACCAACCAGTACCACAGCGTCAATATCGCTAGCCTTTATGCCAGCATCTTTAAGAGCTTTGTCACAAGGTATAGCGGTTTTTTCCACTAAATCACCTACCAGCTGCTCAAGCTTAGCTCGGGTTAGCTTATGTTCAAAATGTTTAGGTCCATCAGCATCGGCAGTCAGGAATGGCAGGTTAATGTTTACCTCATTGGCAGATGAAAGTTCAATTTTAGCTTTCTCAGCTTCATCGCGCAGACGCTGCATGGCAGCCCGGTCTTCACTTATGTCTAGGCCGTGCTCTTTTTTAAACTCATCGGCAAAGTAATTTACGATCACGCGGTCAAAGTCTGCTCCGCCCAGGTGGGTATCACCGTTAGTTGACTTAACTTCAAATACGCCGTCGCCAAGCTCCAGTATAGACACGTCAAAGGTACCGCCGCCAAGGTCGTAAACAGCGATTTTCTCATCAGACTTCTCCGCTTTATCCAGCCCGTAAGCCAAAGCGGCCGCAGTCGGCTCGTTGATAATACGCTTAACTTCCAGACCAGCAATCTTACCGGCATCCTTAGTTGCCTGCCGCTGACTGTCGTCAAAATATGCAGGCACCGTGATAACAGCTTCAGTTACCGGCTGACCAAGGTAAGCTTCTGCATCAGCTTTCAGCTTGCCTAGTGTCATAGCACTAATTTCTTCCGGGCTGTATTCCTTGTCGCCCATCTTAACTTTGACTGCATTACCGCTTTTAACTATTTCGTAGCCCATAAGCTTAAGGTCGCGCTGAACTTCCTTGTCTGTAAATTTGCGGCCAATTAAACGCTTAACTTCATAAATGGTGTTTTTCGGATTAGTCACCTGCTGCCTTCTTGCTAACTGGCCAACTAGGCGTTCGCCGTTTTTATTGATAGCAACTACCGATGGCGTTGTTCTGCCGCCCTCAGCATTAGTAATAATTTCAGCTTTTCCTGACTGCATAGCAGCCATAGCACTGTTGGTTGTACCTAAGTCAATTCCTATAATCTTACCCATTGTTTAATTCTCCTTTTTAGCAATATACATTGAAGAGTGCTAGTACAATACTATCATAAATAAAATTAGCACTCAATACTTATGAGTGCTAATTTTATTTATGGGCGCTTGATTACTTCTGTTTTTTATCTTGTCCAGCGTCTTTAGCTGGCAAATCTTTTAGGCAGACTTTAACCATAGCGGGTCGGACAACCTCATCGCCAAGCATGAAACCAGCCTGCAGTTCTTCCGACACTACTTCGGTATTGCCACCCTGACTGTCGTCCATACTGACTGCTTCATGGATACTTGGATCAAATACTTCATCAACTGTCGGTATTCTTTTAACGCCTATTTTACCCATTACATCTTCAAACTGGTTTACAACAGATCTAACTCCTTTAACAAAGTCGTTGGTTTCAAGCTCCTTAGGTATATGGTTAAGCGAGCGTTCAAAGTTATCTATGACCGGCAAAAGCTCCCTTACGATATTGGCTTTATAGTATGAGCTTAGGCCTATTTTTTCTTCTTCAGACCGGCGACGAACATTTATTGCGTCGGCGCGCTCTCTCTGCAGGGCGCTTGTTAGCTCAGCAATTTGCTGCTGCAGATTCTCTACTTCTTGGTTTACTTTTTTATCGTTTTTAGCCATATTTATGCTCAATTCAATTAATTAAATATAATTACAAAACTTCTTCCAGCGCGCTACCAGCCCTGGCAACAAGGGCGGTTACTTCACGGTAGCTCTGACGGGTGGGGCCTAAGACCCCGATATAACTATTGTCGGAATACGGGCTTCTGAAACGGCTAATTATCAGCGAACATCCGGCACCGCGGCCAATAGGGTTTTCGCGTCCAATATATACGCTTAACGGATCATTGGGGGCGGCTTCTTTAAGCCATGGTTCTAAATTATCTAGCAACCTGGCGACCTCTTGTACCTGCCCTGGATGCATAAATTCCGGCTGTCCAAATAAATTACTAAGTCCGCTCATATAAAGCTGGTCGCCAATTGTAGCCAATCCTAAATTATGGGTCAGCTCCACTAAAGTATCCACTGCATTTCTAATTGTCCGCTCCGGCATGCCGCCGTGCTGAATCCTGGTGGCAATAGCCTTCTCACCGCGTCTTTCCTCTGACGGTTCCTGTTCGCTCAGCCTGTTTACATAAAATCTATAACCCTTATCAGTTGGCACTCGCCCAGCACTGGTATGGGGCTGTTTTATATAGCCCAGCCTCTCAAGCTCAGCCATCTCTGATCTAATTGTGGCGCTTGAGACGCCAAATAGGCGGGCTAGCAGGCTGCTGCCAACCGGACTAGCAACTTCAGCATACTGCTCTACTATAGCCAGAAGTATCGATTCTTGACGCTCACTCATACTATATATTTTAACCTTTTGGCACTCAAAAGGCAAGATTGCCAACATCTCGTTATGCCGGCTGGTACAGGCTATTGAGATTCAGACGGAGAGCTAATATTAAACTCTAGATATGAGCCGTTACTGGCTGTAATATCGTTTTTTATACTACTAATAAAGTCCCCGTTAATAATCGTACCGCTTTCTGCTTCTATGGAAATAACTTCGGTCGTAGCAGCCGAATGGTGCACAAGATTAGGGATAAATGCAGCCAGCAGTATCAGTCCAGAAGTTAAAAGCGCTACCAGGGAATATCTGTTGCGACTAACCACATCTTCATAGTGAAGCTCAAAGTCGCCGGTAATTATATCTGGTTTTTGCTTTTCTAAACGGTTTTTGCCTGCCCGCTTTAAAATTGCCATAAGGATATTCTACACTGAATTTAATATTAAATCAGTTAAATGCTACTTAGACTTAAGATACAGGCGAATATCTATTACCAGCTGCTCAGCATAACCTCTGCCAAGTTCCTGCTTTATCTCGTCGGCCTGACGGCCATTAGCCAGCTCGTCTACGGCCACTGCAGCTTCATGAATATCATTATTGATAACAAACTGATAAAAATCTGAGTTTAAGGCTGAAGTCAGCTCATCTTCCGCACTATTTAGGCGCCGCCTTAGCTCTTCCTCGTCCATGTAGCCGCGGCCATGCAGGCGGTCCATCCACACATCAAAAGACGGTGGCAGCAGAAAAACAAATAAAGCATCCGGCTTATAGCTATAGATAGTGTCAGCCCCCTTTACTTCCACTTCTAAGATGGCATGCTTGCCAGAGTTCTTTGCTTTTTCTAATTCAGCTATGCTAATCCCGGAGATCTGCTGGTTGTGAATAATGGCAGCCTCTAAAAACTCACCGCCAGTTAGCCTATTCAGCATTACTTTCTCGGAAATAAACCAATACTCCCGGCCGTCTTGCTCAAGCACGCCGTTATTAACCCGGGGCTTTCTTGTGGTAGTAGAGACTATATATTGATACCGGTTAGTATTTTCCAGAATATTAATTAAAGTATTACGGCCAGCTGCAGTCGGCCCAACTAGGAATACCGCCTTTAGATCGCTAAGGGTCTTTAGGCTGGCAGGACTAGGCTTGTAATCCTTAAGGAGCTTTTTAAACTCTGGCAGGAGCTTAATTTTGTTTTCACTTTTCATAGTATAATTATAAAGCAATAACCCCTTAAAATCAAGGTATTAACAGATGAGAAAAGCACCAGATTTTAATTTACGCGATCAAGACGGCAACTTCCATAAGCTATCTGATTACCAAGGCAGGTACTTAGTTTTATATTTTTATCCTAAAGACGACACACCAGGGTGCACTACTGAAGCTTGCAGCTTTCGTGATGCTAGGGACGCCCTAGCTGAATATGGAGACGCGGCAGTCGTGGGTATCAGCAAAGATACAGTTAAATCCCACCAGAAATTTGCGACCAGCCACAAGCTCAATTTTACGCTGCTTAGCGATCCGGAACTTAAAGTTATTAAAGCCTATGGCGCGCTTGGAGAGCGTAAGATGTTTGGCAAAACTTTTCATGGCACTCTTAGAAACACCTATATAATTGATCCTAGCGGGCAGATAATTAAAGAATATAAAAACGTAAGTCCAAGTACACATGTATCCGAACTCCTAGCAGACCTTAAGAAACTTAAAAAAGCCTAGCGGATAACCCGCTGCAGCTGCTCATAAAGTGTATTAGCAGCTGAACGCGCCCGCGCCGATTCGGTCTGATTGACAGCTCCCTTAACTACCGATTGAAGAGCTACGATAGCGACATCCAAACTGTCGTTTAAGATAAATACGTACGATGGGTCGCTCAAAGCAGCCTTTAGCGACTCTTTAGCCTCAAGCAATCTGGACTCAAGATCTTTATCACGATGGGCGCTAATTCTTCTCATCCATTCACTATGATTGGGCGGTACTATATAAACCGGCAGAACCGAAGCAAAACCCAGACGCCTGAATTTAGGCAGCTCTCTCGCCAGCACTGACATCGCACAGGCGCCGCTACCCGGATATGACTCTGCTCTGGTGCCATATATTTCCGTACCGCGCTGCACTACAAACTGGACATATTCTCCGCGCTTAATTTCCTCAACCATATTGTCCATATCAGTTCTAAAGTTGTAATCGCGTCCCTGGATTTCACCTTCGCGCGGGGCTCGGGAAGTATCGCCTATAACAAAGGGGATTCCAGATTGGCGAACCACTGTGGATTTACCAGCGCCAGTTGGCCCGACAACGGCAATCAACGTTATGTGTGACAATTTTGCCATCACTGCCTCATTGGCTTTATATTCGTCCTGCAAAGTTAAAACTTGAGATATTGCTGTTTGTTTGTCCATATTGGCCTTATTGTAACAGATTAAATTGCTAAACTTAAGCGTCTAGTCGCGCTTCAGCATTACCGTGAAAGCCTCGGCTGGAATGTCTACTTTACCGAACCGTTTCAAACGCTCTTTACCACGTTTCTGCTTGGCTAAAACTTTTTTCTTTCTTGATACGTCGCCGCCATAAAGCCCGCTAGTTACATCCTTGCGAAACGCCGAAATATCTTCTCTAGCTATAAACCTGCCACCAATTGCCGCCTGAAGCGCTACCTTAAAGTTCTGGCGCGGGATTACCTCTTTCAGCTTTGCTACTGTTTCTCGCCCCAAGCTATTAGCTTCCGAACGATGCGCCATGACCGACAGCGCACCTACCATCTCACCGGCAACATAAAAATCTACTCTAACCAAATCCTCTTCCCGATACTGGCTTAATTCATAATTAAACGAGCCGTAACCGCTAGTAACACTTTTAAGCTGATCGTAGAAATCGGTCAATAAGTTAGCAAGCGGCGCCTCAAAAGTTACAAGCGCCAGCTGAGCGTCAACATAGCTAAGGCCCTTTTGCAAACCGCGCTTTGATGAAATTAACTGGATGACAGCCCCGACATATTCTTTCGGAACAACTATCTCCCCGTTTATCCACGGCTCGGCAATAGAACTAATCTTAGCCGGATCAGGTAGGCTGCTAGCTGATTTAATATCCAGCTCTTCGCCACTGTTTAACTTAACATGATAATCAGTGCTGGGGTTGGTAATTATAAGACTCAAGTTATACTCTCGCTCCAGCCGCTCTCTGACGATATCCATATGAAGTAGCCCTAAAAAGCCGACCCTAACCCCGAAACCTAGAACCGGTGAGTTTTCCGGCTCATATTGAAGAGCTGAATCGCTTAAGGAAAGTTTCTCTACGGCTTCTTTTAAGTCGTTATAGTACTCGTTACTTTCAGGAAATATACCGGCATAAACAAATGGTTTTACTTCTTTATAGCCAGGCAGAGCTTGACTGGCTGGTTTTTTAAGCAGCGTAACCGTATCACCAACTTTAGCTTCACGGGTGGATTTTAGGTTGGTTACAATATAGCCAATTTCTCCAGTCTTAAGCTGGTCGCTAGGCATCATTTCCGGATTTAAATGGCCTACTTCTAAAGCCAGGCCGCTGCTACCAGTACCCATCATCTTAATTTCTGAATTCTTATTAATCTGGCCGTCAACGATCCTTACGTAAAGTACCACCCCTCGGTAGTCGTCATAATAACTATCAAAGATTAAGGCCCTGGCAGTATCATCGGGGCGGCCCTGCGGCGGTTCAACCTTCTCCACCACAGCATCCAGAACTTCCTGCACTCCCTGTCCGGTTTTGGCGGAAATATGCAGTATTTCGCTCTCGTCGCAGCCCAGCAGGCTAATTACTTCAGCTGTCGCTTTTGGTATATCTGCAGCTGGCAGATCAATTTTATTTAATACCGGAATTATCTTCAGGTCGGCAGCTATAGCCAAATAAACATTAGCTAGCGTCTGAGCTTGAATACCCTGGCTAGCGTCAACTACCAGGATGGCGCCCTCGCAAGCCTCCAGACTTCTAGATACTTCATAACTAAAGTCAACATGCCCCGGCGTATCTATAAGGTTAAGCTGATGCCCTTTATAGCTCATCTGGACTGGGGTTAGCTTAATGGTAATCCCTTTCTCACGCTCCAGATCCATCTTGTCCAGTAGCTGAGCTTTCATATCGCGGCGCTGCACCGTATCGGTTAACTCAAGCAGTCTGTCAGCAAGCGTAGATTTGCCGTGGTCGATATGAGCAATAATGCAGAAATTACGAATGTGTGATTGTTCCATGATTCAATTTTCTATTATAACAGAGGTAGACACTTCTTAAAAGATTGTCAAAAATATTAGCTGATTAACTTACCAGTCAATATTTACCGGCTTTAATACCAAGCGTCCATAATGTTTCAGCTTACGTATAACTGGCTGAGCTTCCTCCAGGCCAAACATATAGGATAGCCCTAGGTGCACAGCACCAGTAACAGCTGTAATAGCAGCCAATTTAATGCCCAGCGCTACCGCTCCGACATCAGTGGTCTGAAGCGGGAAAATTTTAACCATTATATAGGCCGCACCAATACTAAACCCGGTTACTGACATTATCTGCCAAACGCCACCCCAGAACTCTCTGTCAAACAGCTTGCGATCATAAAACAGCATGATGCTAAATAAAATAAAAACTTCTGCTGCCGCTACTATCGACTGGGCCATCGCTAGACCTGCTACACCGTAGCTATCAGGTCTTGATAGCTGCCAAGCTAAATAAATATTAAGAGCAATAGCAAAAATAGATACGAATAACGGCGTCCAAGTGTCCTTCTGGGCGTAAAAATAACGCGACACCAGTGCATATACTACCCTAAAGAAGATAGCAGCACACAAGAACCCGAATATAGCTGCAATTTCCGGAGCATCCCGAGTGAAAATAATACGGGCAAGGTAGCCACGAGCGAAGAAAGAAATCACCACTATCGGTACTGTTATCCATATCATGATTCTAAGAATTTGTAAGAATTCTTTTCTAAATAAGTCCCTCCTGCCTTGAGCTAATCGTTCGCTCATTCTTGGGAATGCTGCTGTAGAAATCGCTGATCCGATTAACAGGATCGGCGCCGTATGCAGCGTATAGGCGTTTTCATAAAAACTTAAATACCCTGTTCCTAGCCGGCGAGCAAAGTTGGTTTCAACGATAGAGTTAATTGAGTCTATGCCCTGGTCAATGGACCTAGGTGGCAGCTGCCTTAATATCTTGCGAAACTCTGGGGACTTAAACTTAATAACTGGTCGCCAGCGATACCTTAACCCGCCCATGCCAAATAACACCACAACTAGCTGCAAAACCGCCCCGACTAGCGCCCCGACACCTAGACCCACCAGACCTAAGTTACCTGGTCCACCATTGCTGGCACCAACTGTACTAAACAGGTTAGCTGACACAATAATACATACGTTATAAAACAGCGGTGCTATAGCATAATAAAAGAATCGTCCGACCGTCTGCTGGGTAGCAGTTAATATACCGGCGATCGTAAACAGTAATGGGTTGAAGGCGATTAAGCGCATAATCATTACAGCGTTATGAAGCTGCTGAGGCTCATTAACCATATCCGGTGCCACAACGTAGCGTATTAGCGGCTCGGCAAAAACAAATAAAATCAGACCTACTAGCGCCATAGCAATTGCCAGCAGGTTTAACAAGCTGGTAGATAGCTCCCATGCTCCCTGACGGTCCTTAGCTTCTAGCCGGTCAGCCAGAACCGGGATAAAGGCAACCCCTAGGGCACCAGCAGCAACCGTGTAAAAGAAAAAATCGGGAATTTTAAATGCCGCAAAAAATGCATCAGTACTATGAGGACCAAGCGCGTCAAAGTTAGCATTAACAAACTTTACTCTTAAAAAACCCAGCACTTGACCAATTAAAGCAGTAGCGACCAATAGGGTTGCGGCGCCGCTTAAAGATATTTTTTTATTAGCTCTGCTGAATAATTTTGATTTCACTGTTTTTATTATAGGCAACAAGCGGGCACAATAGCTAGAAATAATTAAAAAAGCCGCCTAATTTATTTTAGACGGCTATATTAATTGGAGTTACTAACTATTCAGCTTGCTGAACTTGGCTTGAATCTAGAAAGCTAGGTGCGGGCTCTTCTTTTGGCTTGTTGTTTTCTTGAACCATAAAATAAGCACCGACTGCAATTGCTAGCACAATAGCAATTATCTCAACTAAGTATTTCTTCATGTTACCTCCAGGAATATTATATATGCCGATTGTACATTAATTTTTTTAACTAGGCTAGCAAGTTATTTTTGACAGATTTAATACAGTGCCGCTTCTTTTGGCATAACTGAATCTTTCAGGATCTCTAGTACTTCATCTGCTTCAACAGTCTCTTTCTCAAGCAGAGCGTCCTTTAGAGCCTCTAGGGTCTTAGGATTAGCTTTAATGACTTGCCTTGCCCTGTTGGCAGCTTCAGTAATCAGACTCTCTACTTCGTCATCAATGATCTTAGCAGTGTCATCAGAGAACTGCTTTTCATGCACCATACGCTCAAGCATCATGCCTTCTTCTACATGGAAAACCTGATTTCTCAGCTTGCCCTTACCCATTCCTTGATTAACTACCATCTCGCGGGCGAGTTCAGCAGCTTTTTGCAAGTCGCTGCCAGCTCCAGTAGTCACCCAATCAGTGCCATACTTAACTTCTTCAGCTATACGACCGCCAAGCATACGGGCCAGAACATCCTTGTACTCAATTATGCTGTGGTAACTCTTATCTTCTGGTGGAATAAACCAGGTTACGCCGCCAGTCCCACCACGGGGGATAATCGTAACCTTATGCACCATATCGCTATCCGGCAGAACATGTCCAACAATAGCATGGCCAGCTTCATGGTAGGCAGTCATTTCTTTTTCTTTTTCAGACATGACTTTACTCTTACGCTCAGGTCCAATTGCAACCTTCTCAAACGCAGAAGTTACATCTTTTTGGGTAATTTCTTTGCGATTGTCGCGAGCTGCTAGAATTGCTGCTTCATTTGCAATATTGCTTAAATCAGCGCCGCTACTGCCGGCAGTTTTAGCAGCCAGCGCGTCAAGGTCAACATTTTTACTCAGTGGTTTTTTAGAAAAGTGTATCTTAAGAATTTTTTCACGATCTTTCCTATCAGGCAGTCCAATATTAACCCGGCGATCAAAACGGCCCGGACGTAGAAGCGCAGGATCAAGCACGTCAGCCCGGTTGGTAGCTGCTAGTACAATTACATTCGTACCCTGCTCAAAACCATCCATTTCAACAAGTATTTGATTAAGGGTCTGCTCGCGCTCATCGTGTCCGCCGCCCATACCGCTGCCGCGTCGTCGTCCTACGGCATCAATTTCGTCAACGAAGATTATGCATGGAGCATTTTTCTTAGCTTTAGCAAATAGATCTCGTACTCGACTTGCACCTACACCAACAAACATCTCCACAAATTCTGAACCACTAATGCTGAAGAAAGGAGTGTTGGCCTCACCAGCCACAGCTCTCGCAAGCATAGTCTTACCGGTACCTGGAGGACCGACTAATAACACGCCCTTGGGTATCTTGGCGCCAACCGACTCAAACTTCTTAGGGTATTTAAGAAATTCTACAATTTCCTGTAGGTCCTGCTTAGGCTCTTCAGAACCGGCAATATCCTTAAAGACTACCTTGTCTTTTTCATTTCCATAAAGTCTAGCTCGGCTTTTACCAAAGCTCATAGCCTGGTTGCCCTGACCTTGAGCGCTTCTCAACATAAAGAACAGAATAAATCCTATTAGGATAACTGGTAAAAGAGCAATCCCAAGTTGAGCCCAGATACCGCCACCCTGCTCTACTGGCTTATACTCAATATCCACCTTGCCCGATTCAATGCCGTCTTCTGCAACCGTAGAATTCGGGTCTTTCTGGGAAGCAATGGTTGGCTGATCTTTATCTTTCTCGGTTACTTCAACCTTGCTGCCGCTGATAGTCAACTTATCGTATTTACCCTCATTAGCCTCAGATACTACCTGGCTGTATGGCTTTTGCTCTAACTGACTTGGCTGATTGTAGGCAGCGACTACTACTGCGGCAATAAGAATAAGCATGGCTATAAAGCCAACGTTCTTGATGCCTCGTTTGTTATTGCCCCCCGGAGTTTTTTGCTTGCGAAACGGTTTTTTATCCATAAGATTACATTATACAGATATGGCCAAAGTGTGACTAGGAGTAAATTTCAATATTTTTATACTATTGGTACAAATTCTACGTTTTGTTTATTAAAACTGACTTTTGCACTGGCATCTAGAAGCATTTCGGTTTTAGGCTGAGCGGTCTTAATCGCGATAGTCAGCCTATCTACCAGCCAGCGGCTGAAATCCCGCTTGTTATTTTGGCGCAGCCATTCGGCAACTAGTTCTGTGGCTACCTGATAAGGAAGATTAATGATGTCCTGCCTTCTTAGATACTTACGGCTGGGCTGAACATGCAGCATAAGCTCTAGCTGGTGGTCAATTGCCTGATTAAGTTCGTGCTGCCTTCTGAGCAGTGCAATTAATCTATCGTAATCTTCAGGCGATCTTTCTTTCAGCTTTTTAATAATATTATGGCGCACATAATTCCGGCGGTACTTCTGGTCAGTATTTGTACTATCTTCGTGCCAGACCAATCCATTGGCTTCAGCATATGACTTAAGCCGGCTTTTAGGTACAGTTAGAAGCGGCCGAATCAGTCCATCTCGCGATTTTAACGAAGACATCCCTTTGCGACCAGTACCGCGGACAAGGTTTAAGATAGCAGTTTCCACCATGTCATCATGATGATGAGCTGTAATAATAGCCCTGGCGCCTGCATGAGCTTGAACACTTTTTAAAAATTCATATCGGGCTTTGCGCGCTTCCTCTTCGCTAGCAGTTGCGCCAAGGTGACCTTCACCATAAACAAACGGCAGCTTGTTTTTTATAGCTGACTCATGAACAAGCAGCCTATCAATATGGGAATCATCACGAATTCCATGATCAAAATGAGCGACAGTAAACTTAAGACCATTGCCTTTTTTTATATGTAGGTCTGAAATTAAATGCATTAATACCATGGAATCAACACCACCACTGACAGCCACTACATAGTGGCCAGGATGAAGCTTAATTGTTTTAGAGATATCCATTATGGTTTAATTTTACCCTAAAAAAGTTAATTCAAACATTAGCGCATTAAAGTTTTCATTAACTTTTACGGATTATTCGCTATATTTTAATTGCCAAATTCTTTTTCAATCTTGTCCGGCAGAGCTGTGCGCCATAGTTTTATAAAGTTCTTTTGACTCATAAAGCTACGGGTCTTCATCCGGTCAATTAATATTACGCCATCTAGATGATCAATTTCATGCTGTAAAATACGAGCAAACCAACCCTGTGCCGTATAGCTGATACGCCTTCCTTTTCTATCCAGCGCCTTAATCTTTACTTTTTTAGCTCGCGGAACCACTGCCACATAACCATCCACACTCAAGCAACCCTCAAAAAATAATGACTGTTCATCTTCAACTATTTCTAGCTCCGGATTTATGAATACCCTTAAATCAACGGGCTTGCGGTGCTGGGCTTTCAGCACATCCTTAGGCACAATTTCATGATATTTAGCTAGATCCTCAACTATAAAAATTCTTAAATTTTCACCGACCTGAGGTGCTGCCAGCCCTACACCCGGCGCATCCCTTAAGGTGTTGATCATTAAATCTATAAGATCCTGCGTATGCTTGCTAGCTAGTGTATCTTCATTAACAGATTTGGCTTTTCTTCGTAAGTCTGGCTGGCCAGCTTGATGGATTTTAAGCAGCATCATATTAATTAATATTATCAAAAAAGACGGCGAACTGCCGTCTTTAATTAATCTATCGTGGTAGCAAGGGCGGGATTTGAACCCGCGACCCCAGGCTTATGAGTCCTGTGCTCTAACCAACTGAGCTACCTTGCCATAATGCTAATTCAGTTTAGAATTTAGCGGAACAGTGGCTAGTTTAGCACATTTTATCCCTGTTAGCTAGAATCTTCATCAAAAGTTTTATCCATGTAACTTGTTTATAATAATTAATACCTCAACTTACAGTTTAGTCTGTTAAATTATCCTTCATTAAAATCGCTAGTCTCTACCGCCTGCCAGTCATTCAAAAGCTCGTCAAAAATATAAAGACAGATATCCTTAGTGCTGCTAAATATTTCACATTCATTAAGAGCTTCCAGCTCATCCCTGTTTACCGACTTAACTAAGACTGATTCATTTTCCCCTATGTCGTACTTAGGCTCTTGATCAGTAATGAACGCGTAGTCTAAAGCAGTATGCATATGGTCTTTAGTTATATAGTGAGTATGAACGACAAAAGGCTGCGGATGGAGCTTAGCATCAGATATAATTGCTAGTCTGTTTTTAGGCTGCAGGATTTTTAGCTGGCTGATGTCATACCCTGACTCCTCTTTTAGCTCGTGTATGACCGCCTGCCAAGGATCCTCATCAAGTTCAACATGCCCGCCAAACTGCATCCAGCTATTAAGCTTTTTGTGATAGTGGAGCATAATTTTAGGCTCATCAAAATCAGTACGCACAATATACATACTGACAACTAGGTCATGCTGTCCCGGCTTATCGTGGATATGAGGCATATTGAAAGTATACTACTTAACAGAGGTGATACTATCGGCACTTTTCTATCGTAGACAAAAATACTTTAAAATGTTGCTAATTTTATCTATAATCAGGTACAGTACGAGTTTAGTTAAGGTGTGCAGAAATATTAAGGAAATAATGAAGTTTCAGGATAACCGCACCACCAGAGGGAACAAATAGACCATGGGACTGTTTGACAAAATTAAAGACAATGCCAAAACAATAAGTATGAAGGCCCTTGAAGGCACTCGTGAGTATGAAGATTACTACGAGGGACCTGCACCTGCCCCAAAAGTTACTAAAACTGCCACCCCTAGACAGGCTGAAGCCAGTAAGCCAAAAGAGGCGCCGGCAGTAGAGGGGAAGCCTACTAAGACTAGCGGTGAGACTGTTGTAGTCAGCCCAAGCGTCTCCTCTGAAGCTAAGAGGGAAGAAAAAAAGCCGGAAATTGAATCCGTAGCCAAAACTACCGAGGCAGATAAAACTGAAAAAGCTGAGATAGAAAAAGAAGATTCAGAGACACCTGCTAAAAGTAGTGCTGTCAAAAAAGAGCCTGTTGAGGAGCCTAAAAAAGAAGAGCCTAAGCCAGCTACTAGAAAATCTAAGATTACTGAAGTATCAAAAGCTGAGATAGAAAAAAGCAAGGCTAAGACTGCTGCCAAAGAAAGGCTAGCTAAATCCTATATACCGTCTTACAAAAAGCTGGCCTCTAAAGAAAACAACGAATCAGGTGAGCCGGTGGGAGTAAGAAAATCTAAGAGCAATATAAATATCGTGGACGTAGCTCCTAAAAATTACGTTCCGCCAGCCCAGCGTTCCTTATATGCCCGCGAAAGGGCAGCCTTGTCTGCTATTGCTTCTCAGCGAAAGCTTAATGGTACTGTCCCACTTTATTCAACTGCTCATATGAGTTTTAAGACCAGAGTGTTCATAGACCGCATTGAATACAGCGGCAGCTTTGGCAAGACAACTGTACCAATTGATCAAGTAGCCTGGGTAAAACTCAGAGCCAGCGGTACCGGAATAATAATAGAAACTAATGAGAGCAAGAAGATTGTAATGGTTGTAAAGCCGGCCGACAGACTATCATTTGCTGATGCAGTAATGCGCACCCAGCTACTTCAGCCAAAGAAAAGCCGCTTCAAAGACACTAAGACGATCAGAATTGATCAACTGGACCAGTTCAATGAAGGTGTTGATGAGATTGAGAAACTAGCCCGACTTCATGATAAAGGCATACTAACTCAGGAAGAGTTTGAAACTAAAAAGAAACAAATCTTAGGTATTTAAAACTAAATAACCCCTGTTTAAAGGGGTTATTTAGTACGTGACTCCTACTTAAGTTGATACTAGTCTTAAAATTACAACTTAGAGATTTGCTTATCTATTGCAAGCAGACCTGCATGCTTAGTCGGCAGAAACTCATAGCTTAAATTTTTCATTTTGTATTTATACCCCTTTTTGTTTTTTACAAATTTAATCAGCATTAAACTGCTGCCTTGGCGCCATATACCAGCGGTTTATATGTTGATTTAAATTTGATTAATTTTGGTTAATATTTATTTGTCAGTCGTGATTACATATTAACAAATTTTTGCTTTTATGTCAATGCTATTATGCTTATATAGGTGGTCTTTTATTTGCTAATTTAGCATATCCATGCTTTACTTTAGACAGCAGATACAATCTGTTCTTATCTAGTCAATTTGAATGTTCGCCTTCGGTTTATCAATATACGCAGGAAGAGTTCGCTAACAACTAGCAAGACGGAAGAAGTTAGGTCGATCACTCTGCGTTTTAAAATAATCCTGAAGGATTTAGATGTACAAACTATTTGTAGGCGGTTTGCCTTTTTCTACTACCGAAGATGAGCTTCGCGATCTATTCGCAGCTCACGGTACAGTAGCATCAGCAATCGTCGTAAAAGACCGCGACACTGGTCGCAGCAAAGGTTTTGGCTTCGTCGAGTTTGAAAATGCTGACGAAGGTAAAGCTGCCGAGCAAGCCCTAAACGGCTCTGATCTTGGCGGTCGCTCAATCACTGTGAACGAAGCTCGTCCACGCGAAGAGCGCCCTCGCCGCGAATTCAACAATAGCGGCAACCGCAGCTGGTAATATTCTAGCCTATGCGAAAATCACCCTCTAGTTTTAGGGGGTGATTTATTTTTATCCATACTCTTAACCCGCCCTAGGCTTATGTTAAAATTAAATGAGTCAGTAAAAAAAGTATAGGAATCCGGTGGGCAGCATAAATTCCAAAAAACAAATATACAATTTAGAAATAGAGGACTCATTACTAGCTATTGGATCGAGCCATCATGGTATAAGCCAGGCAGAAGCTACAAAACGCCTGAAGCTATATGGCAGAAATGAACTTACCGTTCAAAAAACTCCGCTATGGAAGCAGCTTATTGAACCGTTTACAAGCTACTTTGTGATTGTAATTATTTTTGCAGCCATACTAAGTCTTATAAAAAAAGAGTGGTTTGAAGCAATTATTATAAGCGCCATAGTAGTAGTTAACGCGCTTATTTATTATTTTCAGCAATTTTCTGCTAACCGGGCGTTAAAAGCCTTAATGTCCCAAGATCGGCAAAAAGTCACTATCGTACGACCTAACGGCAAAGATGATTATGACTATATAGAGACACTAGTGCCTGGAGATGTTGTCAGAATCTCAGAGGGCATGAAGATTCCCGCTGACGGACGGATAATTAATGCTAATCTTATCCAAATTGATGAATCGATGCTAACGGGCGAATCCTTGCCCGTTCACAAGCATGCCGCCGCAGTAAAGGGCGATAAGCAGATTTATGATCAGGAAAATATGCTGTTCAAAGGCACCTACGTCCATGCCGGCAGCGGTCTTATGATGATCACTGGCACCGGCAATGATACGCAGCTTGGGGCGATTAATACTATGGCTTCAGAAGCAGGTGGCGGCAAGACACCGATTGAAGAAAAAATAGACGATTTAACTAAGAAATTGCTAATTGGCGTTGGTACTGTTACGGCCATCGTATTTATACTTGCCCTTTATAGGGGGCTGGATCTGGCCGAAGCCTTAAAGTTCACAATAGCCCTTGCCGTCTCGGCTGTACCTGAAGGGTTGCCAGTAGCTATGACTATGGTGCTGCTAATAAGCGCTCGCCGCATGGCCAAACAAAAAGCTTTAGTTAGAAAATTTTCGGCCATGGAAACCATGGGGGCAATTACTATGATTGCTACAGATAAAACCGGCACCATAACTAAGAACAAATTATCAGTTGCCGACAGCTTTACACTGCTTGAAAGTAAATCTCAGTTTAACGAAAGCATCCTGGCTAGCTTAAATGGCAATGGCGTTAATTCCGATGATCCTTTGGATCAAATACTAATAAATACAATCAAGCAGACTAAGCTGCCCAAGGGATGGAAATTAGTTAAAGAATTCCCCTTTAACCAGCAGCTAAGACTTAGCGGGATGGTCTGGAAAGACCAAGCTGGCAAGTTCTACCTCCATTTAAAAGGAGCGCCTGAGCAAATCCTATTTCACTGCGGCAAAGAGTCCGGTAGTGCTAAAAAACAAGCAAAAGCTGCGCTTGAAGATTTTACGACAAAAGGCTACCGAACTATAGGTTTTGCTAGCAAGCAGCTTAAAAAACTACCCGTCAAACTTGATCATAGCGTGTTAACCGGCATGAACCTTAGTGGTTTTGTTGGTCTTAGTGATCAGCTCCGACCTAAAGTTAAACAAGCAATTGCCGAGGCTCATGCAGCTGGTATAAAAGTTGTTATGTTAACCGGCGATCACGTACAGACTGCTGGCTATATAGCTTCGCAAGTTGGCATAGCCAAGCAAAGCACTGAGATTTCCGACAGCTCAATGCTTGATACTGATGATCAGAAAGATATCTTTGACAGCCTTGAGAATATTAAAGTATTTGGACGAGTATTACCTAAGCACAAGTATGCTCTATTAAAAGCCGTAAAAGGGCACGAAATTACTGCAATGACAGGCGATGGAGTTAACGATATCCCAGCGCTAGTAGAAGCTGACGCAGGGCTAGCTATGGGCAGCGGAACTGATGCTGCTAAAGATGCTAGCGATATTGTTCTAACTAATAGCAACTTTCATACAATTGTAAATGCCGTTAGAGCCGGACGGACGGTACTTGCCAATATCCGCAAGATGGTGGTCTATCTGCTTGCTACAAGTGGTGGTGAGGTACTGACAATGCTGGCGGCCCTAATTTTAGGCATCCCTATACCGCTGACAGCCGTAATGATACTTTGGGTCAACATGGTTACTGATGGTATCTCGGTTATACCGCTCGGGCTTAGCCCTTCCGAATCTCATCATATGCAGCAGCCGCCCAGGCATCCACGAGCTCCCTTGCTGGATAAAGTTCTGCTCAGCCGAGCCGTTATACTAGCCGTCGCTCTCGCCGCCTGTACGCTGCTTATATTCAAGCTTAACCTGGATAAAGGTCATCAGTATGCCCAGACTGCCGCATTCCTGGCACTGATTGTCGTCCAGTGGGGCAATGCGCTTAATATGAACTTTGAGTTTAAGTCATGGGTATACAATTTTATTACCCCGAACTACAAGCTGCTAATTGCTATTGGTGCATCTATAGTGCTGAACCTGCTGGTGTTTACAACCGGTATTAAAAGCTGGTTTGGACTTGAAGCACTTGAGATGTCTGATGCTTTAATCGCCATCATTTTCCCGACTGCCGTAGCGTTAGTTGTTAGCGACATGCATAAGATAATCGCCCAACGACTTCATGTAAGACGCCTTAAACTAAATCGTAAGAAAATTTAATTAATACTGTTTATCGCTCCCATAAATAATGGCTCGTTGTTTTCAACTTCGCGAATCATTAAGAAAAACGGTTTATTAACTTCCATGTAGTAGCCGCTTGGGCTGCCAACTGACTCTACGGCAATCATATCAACTTTTGTAACAGCTGCCGCTTCTGTTCCTTCTTCGTTTACTTCTACAAATATCTTGTGGATTACATCGCTGATCTTAATCCTAATATCTTCCTCACCGGGGGTATTCTCAACTATACCGTCAAATTCAGCATTATTTGAAAAAGCCTTATTAATACCAAGCTCAATCAACGGGTCTTTAAGCTGGTAATCTGTCTCCATTTTAAAGCGGGGAAGCAACAATGTACCATCCCCCTTCTCAAGCTTACCAAGTATTTCCGTTAACTTTTCATTATCTAAATCCTTCAGGTAAGTATCTAGATCGTTGGGCAAAATTACATTCATGACAAATTTGCCGTCTTCACCATACGGCAATTCAATTGCCTGTACGTCCGCATTTTTGTAGTGCTTTAAGTCTGAAGAGTCTATACGCATTAATGGCGCTGTCTTTTTCCCGCCTGCAGCATTAGTAAAATCACGGTTAGAAGTGTTGCTTTCTTCAAACTGATATTTCCAAGTACCCTTAAAATATACGGCGTTTAAAAGTGTCATGACTTGGTCGCCTGGAACTGGACGCTGAGCAATCTGCTTAATTTTATCGTTGGTTTTCCGACTAGCCCACTGGTCAATTTTATCTGGGGTATCAGCGGCTTGAAGATCCAGATTTTGTATTTCAGCCAGGTAGGTATCTTTAAGAAGATCAGTATACTGGGACTTTACCTTCAGCATATCGTCAATCCAGACAGAGTTAGCAATACTGGCAGTCACTTGTTTATTCTCATCAGCAAAACGATCCATTATAGCTTTGTTTTTAGCGTTTAGATCAGAGTCGCTGATCTCGCTTAGGTTTAGCGAGCTGCGCATCTCCGCCTTGGTCTCGCCAGATGCACCTGCCTGCACCATCGTCAGAGCTGTAGAGATACTTGTTGGCGATATAAAGATATTACTGTTTTTATCACTTTGTTTATTTTTTATTTCTCTTATTAAAGACAGCCCCATTTCAGAGCGCGCACTTGCTATATCTTTGGTATCTATATTGTTTACTGCCTTATTATCTGACTGCTTGCTTTGAACTGGCGCTGCCGGCTTTTCACGAGTTAATAAATATCCAGCGATAGCTCCGCCCGCGATAAGAACAATAAGTAAAACTAGAAGAATAATATTTCTTTTTTTAGTATTCTTTTTAGGCGGCAATTCAAAACTCGGAACAGGCGACTGGGATATGCCAGGGTTTACCCGGCTAGCTGGTATGGTATTTATAACTGGTGATTGGCCCGCTGGCTGATTACTGGTTTGATCATCCTGATTTTTATTATTGAGTGAATTATTTGGCGGCATAGACTTGTCCCTCTTACCCTATTTGAGTCAAATTATACCACTAGCGTTATAGTGCATCATAAAAAGCCTTAGTCATTTATTTTTTAGTTATTAAATTCTATTTAAATAGGCTTTTAGCTTAAAAGTTCAGAAATCTTTCTCTGAAAACTTTCAAGCTGGAGACTAGACGGCAGCTGCATATCAGGAAATTCAGCATTTAGAGCTACCCTGCTCTTATCTCTTTCAGCTTTTTCTATAATTTTTTCAACCAGTGCTTGAAACTGGCCAAGACTATTACTTGCCAGGAAATGAGCTTCTACTGAACTAAGCCCTACTTGATCGTAACCTAGCCCATTAAGTGCAGCTTCATATATCTGCATGCACACATAGGATCCATCTGACAGTCCATTCGCTTCAAATAAGTCGACCATTTCAGTCATAGCCTGATCTTCAGCTGGCCTAATACTGTACCTGATGTCAAGACTTTCATCTTCTGCTGTTGACACCGGCAGCTCCCTAATTGTTAATTCTTCAGCAAGCTGCTCATCCACTATGCTAGTAGATAAGTATCTTGACCTCACCGGTAAGTGAGGGCTTGTTAAACTATAGCTGATGATAGCAGTTTTACTAGACTTATCACTTTCCTCAAACTGATAAAATGAATAGCTAACATCGGCGCCACTTACTGCGGTCTCGGCTATTGCCCAAGCTCTGTCATATATTTCTAGCTGATCATCCGTACATTCAGTCAGTTTATCGGGTAAACCTGCTGTTTCAGCTTCAACAAGGTCGGCAACAACTAGTCTATTCAACCATTCCATATGAGCTAAATTGGATGCTATGAAGCCCCTAACCTCTACGCTAGACTTTTGCTCTTCAGATAGTTCAGAAATAGGCATCCCCTGAACTTTAAAATCAAGATCAACAACCAAAGAGCTGGAACTTATTGCAATATCAGGTACATGACTAAGCGGAAGCCGCTCTGCCATATCAAGCATGGCGACCATGTTAGGCTTATAGGCATCTATAAAGCCGGCTTTGAACTCAGACATAATCAGGATATTATAGCATTTTTGTGTACTTATTTCAACACGTGGCACCCTTGATTAGGAACTGAGGTATTAGTTAAGTATTAATTAACGTACAATACTTTTATATGTGGCTAATCTTCTTGATATTGCATTTGGTTGGTTTGGTCGGCTATAACTTACTTCTTAGAAAATCCCTGCTAGCTAAAGTCGATAAACTAACTCTTGCAACAGTAATGCAAACCAGCATCGCTTTACCAATGGTGATTATGCTTTTCGTCCATCCAATCAACTTAAGCGACTTCAGCACTGCTTATATTACTCAAATTATAATCACTACTGCACTTGTCATATTGCTCCACTTAACAAATGTTAAAGCGCTGGACCTCCTACAGGCAGGCACGTATTCGCTGCTTTACAATCTTCGCATCATATTTACGACATTTCTTGGAATTATTTTCTTAAATGAGCAGATTATACCCTTACAAATTTTCGGAGGTCTTTTAATATTTATGGGAGTATTAACGCTCAGGCAAAAAGGCAGGTCTGCAATACCATCTAAAGGACTCCAATGGGGATTGGCAGCTTCAGTTGTAATTAGTTTTTTAAATATGTTTGAAAAAAAATTAATTAATGAAAATGGCTATTTAGAATATGCTATTCCTGTCATGATTACTGCGGCAGTAATAATGTGGATCTTTTTAATATGCAGCCGACGCAAAATAAAACTATCCTACTTCAAAGAGCCAAAGACAATTCAACTAATGACACTGCGAGCTATGTCAGCCTACGGTTTTACATTGGCTTTCAATGCCGGTGCAGTCATAAGTGTAGCTACATATATCTCAAGTTTAAGTGTAATAATAATAGTCTTATTAGGAATCTGGCTATTAAATGAGCGAGATCACATTAAGCAAAAAATGACTGCCACCGCACTTGCCGCGGCCGGCTTAACAGCTATCTTTATTCCTAATTATATAGGTTAAATAATCTAAACTTGCATCTTTATCGCTATCAACCTGCCTACATAAAGAATATCCTTTAACTATTTCAGCAGGTTTTAAATTTGAGTAAGTGGCTCTTATAACTCCAGCCGAAACCAAGACAACTAATGCTATGGTCGGCTTAGATGATGTTTTGGAATTTTTAAACCCATGAATAGGATTTAGAAAATTCTTAATATTCATAACAATATTTATTATATTTAACGCAATTATAAGATAAGAGCTAGGTTTTTATAAATTGTTTTGTTCCAAAATCCATATGATGGTCTATCAAGTGAAACTACAGTCCTCTTCGGAGATTTTTTGTTTGACTGAGATCAATTATTAATGAGTTTCATAAGGCCCCAAACTCACATCTGGTACCGCTTATGCCTAAATTTAAAAGTGTACATAATGTTACACTTTTATTTGCTTTAATATGCCAATTCTCTGATGTAATTAATACTAATTTGTTACACTTCTGTGTAACTTGTGTTACACTCTAGTGTATGAAAAAACTATTAATGCCGGAACCAGCTTTTAAGTCGAAACTTACCCAACTTATCTTCGACTTAGAGCATCTCAGAGACAGAGCCTTGAAAGGATCTACTCCTGCCTGGTTATTTTTTGATTTAAAAGATGTTATGCATCAGCTAGAAAGCTTGACCTCTGCTCGAATTGAAGGCAATCGTACTACTATCATGAATATAGTTGAAAACGTTATCGAAGGAGATAGACCTACTAAGGATGAATCTATACTAGAACTCTACAATATCCAGCAAGCAATTAAATTCATAGAAGAGCACGTGAATAATACACCACTGAATAAGCAATTTATTTGTGAATTGCATAAGATTGTAGTTAAAGATTTAAAGAATGACGGCAGCAAGTATCCAGGCCGCTATCGCCCAAAAGATGTAAAGATTTTGCAGAGTACCCATACACCACCGAGCCACCTAAAGGTACCTGAGCTAATGGACGATTTGCTTAAATTTGTTAATCTAGATACAGAACCTCAGTTTGATTTACTAAAAACTGCCGTGGCTCACCATAGATTTGCAGCAATTCACCCCTTTGACAACGGTAATGGTCGAACGGTGCGATTATTGACATACGCTATGCTTACGAGACAACGCTTTATAGATGATCAAGGGTTTCGGCTACTAAACCCTTCGGCGATTTTTGTCATCAATAGGCAAAAATATTACGATATGCTTGCTGTAGCAGACAAAGGTGGTCAAGCAAATGTAATTAAATGGTGTGAGTATGTCCTGGAAGGTATTAAAAGTGAGATTGAAAAAATTGATTTGTTGCTAGATAAGGGCTTTGCTATTGATAATATTATCGTGCCCGCCCTCAAGCTTGCACTGGAAAAGAAACAGATTACACAGGTTGAGTATGATATTCTACGCACTGCTACTATAAGATCTCCTTTTCAGGTAAGAGATATTCAGTCTCTGTTTGGCCCCACGAGTTCCGATAGAGTTGCCGCTTCAAGAGCCGTAGCTAAATTGCGTAAACAAAATTTTGTGATGGTGCATCCGAGTTTTAAACAGCGCTACGTTCTACGTTTCTCCAACAACTACTTGCTAAGAGGCGTAATGCAACAGCTTGATAAATTTGACCTGCTACCCCTTAGACCAAATGCATAAGGTTCGATTTCTATTTGGTGGACCAAACAATTTTGTTTTTAGGGATATACCGATTCCAGCGAAGTAGTTCAGAAGAAATTAGGTTCCAATTCGAACGAACATACTCTTTGGACTGGGTAGATTTTTTTCAATCTTAATTATTATATATAAACAAAAAAATTGGCTTAACGCCAATTTAAATTAATTTATATCTAGTTTTATGGTTGCGGGGGCAGGACTCGAACCTGCGACCTTGTGGTTATGAGCCACACGAGCTGCCACTGCTCCACCCCGCGATATATAAACTGTTTAGTAAAATTTAATTACTAATAAGCCAAAATCTATATTACCCTAGCAGCATGCTGTTGTCAATATGTCTTAATCCAATAATTAAAGCGATTTTAAATAGTCATCAGCGTCTTTACGATTTTTGAAAATTACTACTTCTTTATTTTTCACCTTATCAAGAGCATTAGTAATTTTAATTCTCTCTACTTTTTTAAAATTCCAGACATACTTAATAAAATTCATATCTGCCTTCTCTTTCCAGTCACTTGGCATTTCTTCTCGTAATTTATTGTGGTACTGAATCCGTCTTTTAATCACACCGTACATAGAAGTTCGCCTTGGATAATCAAAGAATAATATACTGTCGGCTTCTTTAAAACGCACATCAAACGACGAACTATAATTACCGTCCATAATCCAGCTGTCTTGCTTAACTAGCTGTTTGACTTTTTCAATCCAAGCTTCCCGGTCATTATGAAAGCCGTACTTTAACTGGTGGTAATAGTAGTCAAGATGTATTACCGGGATATTAACTTTTTCGCTTAAAATTCTTGCAAACGTAGTTTTACCTGAGCCCGGGCATCCAACTATAGCAATGCGTTTAGTATTTTTCATGATAATTATCAAACAGTTTTAATCTGTCGTAGTATAGCAAAGTATCCGTCCCTTCTCTTGATTTTTATATTTAGTACATCAACATTTAATAAACTTTTTTAGGTTAAATAAATTTTGACAAGTTTATGCAGTTATGCTAATATTAATAAGATTTGTTTATTGGATCCTAGGGTTTTGTTCACACGTATTACTTAAGGCTTCACTACTCAAGCGAAAGTAATATTAAAACCATAGAAGGATTCTTTTTTTATGTCTTATTCTTATAGAGGAAGCAGAAGCTCCTCAGTATCAAGTCGTTATGGCCGCACTAAAACTGGCCAGCGCAGAAATAATCAACAGCGAAACAACAAAAAACGCCGAGGCCAATATATTGATCCGGCTAAATTTGTTCGTCAAGCAACAGCGGTTGAAACAGCACCATATCAACCTACCCATAGCTTTAGCGATTTTGCTTTAAATAAAACACTGCAAGCCAACCTAATGGCTAAAGGCTTTTTGGTCCCATCACCAATTCAGGATCAGGCTATCCCGCCAGCAATTGAAGGCCGAGATATTATCGGCATTGCCAGCACTGGTACCGGCAAAACAGCTGCTTTTGGCCTGCCAATGCTAGAAAGATTAATGGCAGATAGGCGATCAGCAGCACTAGTTATTGCCCCTACCAGGGAGCTAGCTCAGCAGATAGAAGCCGAATTTAAAATTCTCGGCAAAAATAGCGGCCTGTTTGGCGCTCTTCTCATTGGCGGCACTAATATGGGAAGTCAGCTTAGAAGCCTAAAGCAAAACCCGCCAGTCATTATTGGCACGCCTGGGCGAATTAAGGACCATATAGAACGCGGTTCGCTAAATTTAAACAGAGTTAACATTATTGCACTAGACGAAGTTGACCGAATGCTGGATATGGGCTTTGTGGATGACGTTACCTATATTCTTAGCCAGACCAACCAAAACAGGCAGTCCCTGTTCTTCTCAGCAACAATGGACGCCCGTATACGTAAGCTAATAGATACTTTCAGTAACGATGCTTTCAGCGTCTCTATAAAGCCGAGCAGCACGAGTGAAAATGTTCATCAAGATATTGTGCGCTATCAAACCAATAGCGAAAAGCTTGATAAACTGCATGACATTCTAATAAAGCAGGAAGTTGCTAAAGTTATATTATTTGATGAAACGCAACGCAGCGTGGAGAGGCTAAGCAGAGAGCTGGTTGATCGCGGATTTGTAGCTGATGCCATTCATGGCGGCAAAACTCAGGGACAGCGCCAGCGAGCTTTAGATAAATTTAAGAAGAATCAGATTACAATTCTTGTGGCCACAGACGTAGCAGCCAGAGGTATAGACGTATCAGATATTACCCACGTAATTAATTACTCAGTACCTCAGCAATATGACGATTACATACACCGTATTGGTCGGGCTGGCCGAGCTGGTCAAGTTGGCTATGCTCTTACATTTGTCACCCACTAAACAAAATAACGGTTTTATTGTCTGCGATTAGTAAATTAGTAGGTTTCAGCCTATACTATAAGTAGATTGTGAGGTGATTATGTCAAAAGACAGAGGACGTAAGGAAATTAAAAAACCTAAAAAAAGTAAGGCAAAGGTATAGCTATTATGGCTTACAAAAAACGAATTAATTTCTTAGAGTCCGAGGAAGGACTTTTGGCTAAAGAGCTTCTTCAAGAAATGGCTGAAGATAAGGCCTACAATACTAGCCCAGGGTATAGTGCCAACAGTGATCTTTACCCATCGGGTGTAGTGCCTTTTGTGGACAAGCACATGGATTACTTAAGCACCCACCCAAATACTGAACCCCAGGCCTACATCTCTAATTTAAGGCTCATGACTAGAATTAGAGTATAGAACTCTACCTAACGTAACTTCAGATATTTAAAAGTTAATTTTGCTATAATCATAAGCATAATGCCACCCATCTTTGACAGCTTAGTTGTGCTCGGAATTGTGCTTGTGCTAGCTCGCTTTATTAAGCGCGGCTCTAACTTACTTCAAAAGTTTTTCATACCCAGCTCACTTGTAGCTGGCATTGGCGCGCTAATCCTTGGACCGCAAGTTCTAGGCACCATACCTTCTGAAATCACCCACTACTGGGCCATGCTGCCTAAGCACTTAATTAACATCGTTTTTGCTGGATTATTCCTAGGGCGCTTTATTCCAGGACGAAAAGAAACTTGGAAGCAGGCTGGCCCAATGATTGCCTTTGGCAATACACTAGCATGGGGGCAATATGTAGTTGGAATTGCTCTAACTATGTTCTTTTTAACGCCGGTATTTGGAACTAACCCGCTAGCCGGAACATTAATTGAAGTAAGCTTTGAAGGCGGACATGGCACTGTTGCTGGTCTGGCTCCTACATTTGAGCAGCTAGGCTGGGCAGAGGGTTCAGATATTGGTCTTGGTATGGCAACTATAAGCATCATTATTGCTGTCTTTAGCGGCATTCTGTTTATTAATCTATACAACCGCAAATTCAGCCACATGTTATCGGAAGAAGACTGGCAAAAACAACGATCCCGGATGATTAGAAGTGGCTATAACTTAATTAGTCTGCAGAAAAAGTTCAATACCAACCCTAAAGCTATAATTATTAACTTGGCAGCCTTTGCCCTGTCCATAGGCATTGGCTGGTTATTACTTAGGGGCTTAATCTGGACGGAAAACATAGCGCTTGATGGAGTTACGGACCTTAGGTTCTTTAAGTATATGCCGATGTTCCCACTGGCAATGATTGGCGGTTTAATGCTGCAGTTAATATTGAAAAAACTTAACAAGCAGAACTTAATTCAACGCCGGACTGCAGAGATATTCTGTGCCATCGCGCTTGATCTTTTAATTGCCAGTGCTATCGCGACAGTCTCATTAAGCGTAATTGGCGAAAACCTGCCAGTATTCATTACCCTAAGCCTTGCTGGAATAATCTGGATTTTCGGAGTGTTTATACTCCTAGCACCAAAAATGTTTAAAACTTACTGGTTTGAAAAAGGAATTACCAACACCGGGCAATCCATGGGCATGACAGCAACAGGCCTTTTAATGAACCGTCTAGCAGATCCTTCAAACAAGACCAAAGCAAAAGAGAGTTTTGCCTATAAGCAGCTGATATTTGAACCCTTCATGGGCGGCGGTATCGTAACTGCGACATCCCTAATTGTTGTCCACGAAGCCGGACCCGGATTATCCTTAATTGGCGCTATAGTGATTACTTTGTTCTGGCTAATACTAGGATTAAAATTAGGGCGTAAAAGATCTTTGCGCCGTACTGCTTAAAATACTAGCCTTTCTTAAACAGAAAATCCTGCCAAGCATTAAAGTTCCGCTCATACCACGGACCCTCATCTTCAACCTTAACTTCCGTCCGCTCCTCTTTTGGCGGCTCAACTGTATATTTTAATGCTACGGCTTTTGGAACTATTAATAGGCTTTCTCCAGGCAGCGCCTTACTATACTGACGCCTAGCAACAAGCTCTAAGTACTGATCAGTTTCAAGATATTTATTCTTAAGTTCCAAATTAGAATTTTCTAATCTTTTTAAGTCATTCTCCTGACGCATCACAGATACTTTTTTTTGCAGACCATAATTAGTTTGCACTACCTTTATCCCGCTCCATGTAACAAGTAGCGCCACAACTACAAAAACAAGCAGTCCAAAATTCCTAACATCTTGCAACAGCTTAAGATATTCTTTATATGGTAGACTTTTTATTTTTTTATTCATTAGTATTATTATAGCAAACGCTAAAATCCACCAGGTAATCTATCGGCTCAG
>CAZHAQ010000002.1:59286-77228 GCA_964529785.1 uncultured Candidatus Saccharibacteria bacterium | reverse complement strand
GGTCGTAGGTTCAAATCCTGCCGGGTGTACCATTTGGTAATTACAGATAGAGATTGAAGTCGTCTTCAATCTCTTTTTGCTGGTATTATTTTCGTATCCGTAAAATTGGTTTAGTTGTTTTGATTGCGCTAAAGATTTGCTACATTTAGATTAAATATGTATTTTGCCCAGATACTTAACCCCACGCACCACGAGCTCAATCAGGCTTTGAGTGGTGTCCTAATCTGGTATATTCCCCTAGTAATCTTAAGTTTATTTTTAATGTTGGGCTGAATAATTTGGCATGAAAAAATAATATCATAGAGTTAAGCCATTAAGCTTATGCATATTTATAATCTATAATAATGCAGTTTATATAGTTATTAGCTTTTAATAATACTTGCAGTATTGTGCCTAGCTACTTTATTCCACCCAGTTTCAAACCCGCCAATAGCAGCTAAGGTTATTAAATATAGAAGTATGCTTCTTAACGGGCTATAAACCAGACGGAAAGTAGGCGTTGCAATTAGGTAAGCAAACTTCTCTTTAGCAAACAATAATGCTACCCCGGCAGTTATCAGCAGAAGTATAAAACCCAGTAGTGAATAAATAGCAATTGTCGCAAGATTGCCTGTAGCCAGGTTACTGACAGCTACAAAAACTAACACGGGGGTAAATAATAATTGAATTAGTATGCTCAGCATGGATTTTGGGATTACATATAAACCCAGCCATCCGTAGCGATACCTAAATATCATATCTTTATGCTTCCAATATGATTGGATAGTTCCGAAAATCCAGCGAAAACGCTGCTTGGCTAAATCACGTAAATTTTCTGGGCTTTCTGTGTATGCAATAGCTTCCATATCCTGAACCACTTCATAGCCCAGCTTATGAATCATCAAAGTCATATCGCAGTCTTCAGCCATAGTTGAACTAGAGAAACCGCCAGCTTTAATAACGGCATCCTTCCTCCAGGCTGAACATGCTCCAGGGGCAATGGCAATAGCTCTAATAAAGGCCTGAGAAGCACGTTCAAGATTTATGCTCGTTATGTACTCCAGTGCCTGCCAGCGAGTTATCCAATTATTAACATTACCTACTTTAACTACTCCCGCTACGGCACCAATGTAGTCGTAGTAGAAGTATTTTGTCATTTTCCCAATTGTAGCAGGCAGAAATACGGTATCAGCATCTATACAGATAACCACCTCCCCTCTCGCATAATGAATACCCTTGTTGGTGGCACGAGCTTTACCTGAATTGATTTGCCTATATCCTCTAACTTTTTTATGCTTTTTTAATTTTTGAATTAACTTCCAAGTGCTATCGCTAGACCCGTCATCAATAATAACTATTTCAATGTTGCGATAATATGATCTTAATACTGAACTGACTGTTTTCTGTAATACCTTCTCTTCGTTAAAAGCCGGTATTATTACTGTTACTAATGGATTATAGCCATTATGCCTTCGCTTTGGGCGCCGGTATACGCGCATTAATTCAGCTAAAAATATAGCCAAGATAACACTTAAGAAGATTATTATCATGGATATGAAAAATAATATGTGCACTAATTCTTTAGGCCATATAAAAATTGATTTAGCTGCAAATAAAGATGCTGTGTCTGTTAGATTTGGCGTAATTGGCTCATTTAACTTATAGTCAGTAAATTGTCGGGATAAACTGGTAAAGCTATAACCTTTAGACTTAGCATAACCTATAAAAGCCTTAAGATACTCAATCGATTTTGCCCTGTCGCCTCCACCGTCATGAAGTAAGATAACTTTACTGCTGCCGTCTAGTGGAGGCAGGCTGATTGAAGTCGCAGAATTAAACTCCCAATCTTTTGTATCTATGTCATACGACGCCAGTATAAAGCCTTGCTTTTGAGCCTCTAGGATTGCTCTCTTATCATCTATTAATGAGGCCTCATCATTCCCGCCATAAGGTATCCTGAAAAGCGAACTGCTAACTCCGGTGACGGAATTAATAACGCGCTGCGTTTGATTAATCTCTTGCTTTGCACGCAGGCTGCTGACTAAATCTAGGTCTACATGAGAAAAAGTATGATTAGCGACATCGTGCCCCTCTTTAACGATTCGTTTTACAATTTCAGGGTACTTTATAATATTTTCTCCTACGGGGAAGAAAGAGCTGTGTGCTTTTTCAGCAGAAAGTACATCCAGTATTTGTGGCGTATAGGATGGATGGGGCCCGTCATCAAAAGTAAGTATTAATTTTTTTCCATCAATTTGTCCATATTTTTCAATGACGTATTCTTTGTCTTGAATAGACATGATTTCACTTGTCAAAATTTCTCTATAAACTTGCCCGCTAAATACATCTGCAGCGAAAAATTTATCTTCAATCTTTTGAATCTTGGAAACTCTTATAAAAGTTCCCTCCCCTATAACTGGCAGATTGTAATCTATAGAATAGGCAATTTCTGCCGGGGTTCTTGCTTCGCCTTTTAATGCCGTATTATTAATTTCCTTATAGTTTACTGGGGGCTTATAGGCGGGCTTGGCAGAGCTTATAACTAAAAGCACCGTTAATGTAATTGCGGCAATAAAACCTAGGGCTAAGAATATTTTTGTAATTTTCCAGCGCTTTCCAGTCTTATCATAAAATATTGGAAATTCATTTGGCATAGCACACCCCTAGCCCTCCGGTACAAACTTATAATAAGCAAAAAAATACTAAGCGTGCTGTAAAATCATTTACAATTTTTTTCGTAATTCAAAATGGAATTGCGGGAAAAAGGATTACTTTAATAGCGTACGGTTTAAGAAAAAACTAAGACAATGGTTATGTCGTTTAGTAGTATCGGTCAAAAGAGGCGGGATACTGACTATTTTAGGCAATGATAAATAAATTATTAATATAAGAAAGTATGCTTGGCGGAGAGAGAGGGATTCGAACCCTCGGTACCGTTGCCGATACACAGTCTTTCCAGGACTGCCAGTTCAACCACTCCTGCATCTCTCCATTTTTGTCTAATATGTACTACAATAGCGACTTATCAAATTATACCTTAAAAATATCATCAATGCACCTTGATAACAGATAGTACTCTTGAGTAAACTAAGGGGGTGAGTTCTACAGTTATAGATTTAAACGAAGTTTCCAAGCTTTATGGTTTTGGTAATGCTACTACTGTGGCATTGGATGAAATTAGCCTACGAATAGATAAAGGCGAATTTGTAGCCATCATGGGGCCAAGTGGTTCAGGTAAATCCAGTCTGTTAAACATAATTGGTCTACTAGACAGGCCAACCCATGGCACCTACCATTTGAGCGGACGACTAGTATCGCGCTTAAGGCCAAACAGGCTAGCTAAGGCCAGAAGAGATCATATTGGTTTTATTTTCCAATCGTTCAATCTCCTGCCAAGATTAACGGCCTTAGAGAATGTTGCCCTGCCCCTAGCCTACAAAGGTATGACGCAAACGCGCCGGCTCAAGCAGGCTTCCTCGGCTTTAGAGCGCGTAGGTCTTGGCGATCGCGAGTACTATCATCCGAAAGCCTTAAGCGGCGGCCAGGCTCAGCGGGTAGCTATTGCTAGAGCACTTGTTAACAACCCCAGTTTAATCATTGCTGACGAGCCTACCGGTAATCTTGATAGTCATAGTAGTCGAGTGGTAATGGAGCTTCTTGCAGAGCTACATGCTACTGGCAGTACTATATTGATGGTTACGCACAATCCTGAGCTAACTAGATATGCAACTCGGGTGCTGTATATGTTAGACGGTTCCATAGTTCATGATGAAAAGAAAAAACTTGGAGTAGTCCCAAAGCGTGCTCGCTCCGGCGGTGAAGACCTTGCCGATAGCCAAGAAGACGAACAGCTTAAGAGTATTTCGGCATTCATGCACGAAATACCCGCTAAGCCGACTCCTGTACGAAAGCGGATAACCAAACCGACAAAGCAATCCTCACGCGCAAAAACTAAAAAGACCGCCAAGCGAGGCAAGAAATGATTTTTCTAGTTAACGACAACGTACGTATGGCTTTATCTTCTATACGTAGCAATAAAATGCGCAGTCTACTTACTATGCTAGGCATTATTATTGGTGTTTCATCAGTTATCATGACAGTCTCTTTAGGTGAGGGGCTGCGAAGGCAAGTCGCTCAAGCAAATCACGCAGAAAATGAGCGGCTAGTTATAGTCCGCCCTGGATCAATTGCAAAACGCGATGAGTCTGGAAATATCACCGATATAAATTATTTAGCAGCCTTTAATAGCAATAGTCTAACTGAACATGACTATGAGTCTCTTAAAAACTTACCCGATGCAGAATCGGTCGTACCTCTTAGCACTATATCTGGACTGCCTACTAATTTTGATAACGAAACCTACTCAGAAGCTGTAATGATTGCTACGAACAGCGATTTGCCGAAAGCCCTAGATCAAAAGGTACTTTATGGCGGCTTTTTTAATGATGAATCTTCCGGGCGCAACTCAGTTGTTATTGGCAAGCGTGTAGCCGAGGAGCTATTTAATGAAAATGTGCCGCTTGGTAAGCTTTTGTCTGTCAGGGGGCAGGATTTTGTAGTCGGTGGTGTATTTGATGAATTTAAGTCTAATCCCTTAAGCTCGGTAGCAGATCTTAATAAGGCAATATTTATGTCTTATCCAACCGCCAAGGCTATAACAAATAGCAATCCGGCAATCTATCAAATACTTATGTTGCCAAAAGAGGGCTCAGATCCTCAGCAGTTAAGCCGGTCTGCTCACGAGCAGCTGCTTAAAAACCATGGTCAGCAAGAAGACTTTACAGTTTTGTTGGCTAAAGAGACTGACCAGATTGCGCGTGGCACGGTATCTATTGCAACTTCATTCGTGGCTGGCATTGCAACCATATCTCTAATAGTAGGCGGAATTGGCATTATGAATATTATGTTTGTATCGGTAACTGAACGTACTCGTGAAATCGGGGTTAGAAAAAGCCTGGGGGCAACAAACCGCCAGATTTACAGCCAGTTTCTGATAGAGGCTACGATTATGAGTTTTGTAGGCGGCCTTCTTGGTATAGGGGCTGCTGTCTTAGGTAATATAATTCTTAGATTGTTTACTGTTTTAGAGCCGTCAGTAACCTGGCAAATTGTAGTTATAGCCGCTGGCGTGTCAGCTGCAGTTGGTATTGTATTCGGTACCGTACCGGCAGTTAAGGCGGCTCGTAAAGACCCTATAGAATCCCTGCGCTACGAATAATTAAAGTAGACAGGTAAATTGGTCTAATTGTCTAGCTCTGTCTTTAATTTCTCTATAATGTCTACAGGAGACGGGTTTAAACCATTTAAAAGCGCCAGGTAGATTGAAGTAAAATCTCCGAGCGCTACGGTATACAGCATTTGATCTAGCAGGCTATCGCCTTTAGCTTCAACCAGATGCGGGTTTGGCCAGCGGCCGCTTAACAACTTGTTGGTAACGGTAAATCGTTTTTGATTTCTGTCGTGTTCAAAGTTGCTAAGCAATTCAATTATTTTATAAGGCTTATCAATCGGATGTGAGGTCCAGCCTAAAAACTCATTATGGTTAAATTCTGGGAATTGATTACACCAGGCTACGTTTTTGGAATTTTCGTTGAAGCTGATTTTCCATTTGTAAGCTGCGGGAAATAGCTTAGGGCCTGCGTATATTACTGGAGTGGCTCCGGCTAGCTCCTGCGCTAGCTTTTTTGCATCATTAGTATTGGTTTTCACATCGGCTCGCCATGACTCTATGGCCAGCTTCAAGGTCGCTGCAGATTCTTCTAATTTCTTAACCGCATTACCTTCAGCTGCTAAATTAGCAGCCTCCAGTATCACCACTAAAGCTTTCAAGCCGTACAAAGCTGCGAATCTGGGTTGCATGCCGGCAGGAAGCTTTGCTATAGGATACTTTTTTTCGCTAGCGATATCGGCCAGCCTGCCGCCTGAAGCAATTACAGCTATTTGAGCATTTTTCTGTTCGGCAGCTTCTAGTGTAGCTAATGTTTCTTCAGTATTGCCCGAGTAGCTAGAAGCTATTACAAGGGTTCTTTCATTTACATAGCTCGGCAGCTCGTAATGTTTAGTAATTTCAAAAGGTACTTTAATCCCCGGCCAGCTAGTTGCCAGTAAGGCTGCAAGAGCTGAGCCGCCCATGCCGGCAAAAACGACATTGCTATATTCTTCGGCAGTCGATTGCCAGCCGCCTAGGTCAAAATTATGCTGCAGCTGCTGCCACTGCTTCTCGGCTATGCCAAGTGCATCTTGAGCATCTTTCTCATGGATATATTTTAGGTCGTCTAGCATCTGGATTATAACTCCTCTACTCATTTTATTCTGCTTATGTTATTGTAAAGTAAAGTTACAAGTCTTAAAAATCTCTAGAGGAGAATAACGGTGGGAATTTTTAATACAAAACAACCAAGTTCAGATGCTGCAGTCGGTACTGCTGATAGCACAGTACAAAGTCCGGCTGATACTGCAGACCCAACTGCGTTAAGTTCGCCAGCTGCAGGAATGCCTGCTGACACAGTGGCTAGCGATGGCTTTGCAGCCCAAACCGCTCCTCCATTGGAAGACGCATCAGCTACTAGCCCAAATGAAGACAACGGTGGCTACATTGTTACTGATTTGCCGGCCAACCAGCAGCCAGCAGATATGTCTGCTCAGAACGATGAAGCAACTTCAGTGGAAGCAGCTGCTCCGCCCGTTATCCCTGACCCAATTAATGTGTCAGAAGCTCAGGCTAATGCTGGTACAGCTTTATCATCCACTTCAATACCAGTTGCTGATACCAACGACAGTTTTTCTAGCGAAAACTCACAAGTATCAAGCGATTTAGATGATATAAAGCAGCAAGCTATTAAGCAGCTTTCTCCTTTGGTGTCTAAACTAGACCAGTCGCCCGAGGAAAAGTTTCATACAGCTATGATGATGCTGCAGGCAACTGACGACCGCAACCTCGTAAGTACGGCCTATCAGGCTGCCCAAGAAATTACAGATGAGAAAGCTAAGGCTCAAGCCTTACTTGATATAGTAAATGAAATTAACTATTTAGATCAGAAGAACGCAGATAAATAGATACTTAGCCCTAAATAAGCTAGTTAGAGTTTTTGATAAATATATTGTGAGTTATAGCTGAAAGTAAGGTAACTCCAATGAAGATGCCTAGAAGATCGGCAGGCCCAGTGCTTGGCAAAGGATCATCTCCTGTTACAGGAGCTTGAGCAGTTGGTGATTGGCTATCTGCTTGGTTATTAGTCTGTCCAGGTGTTTGATCTTGTGGTCTATTTTCAGAACTGGGGTTCTCTTGTTCGGTTGGTCTATCTTCGGGATTAGGATTATTATTCTCTTCTTCGTTAGAGCTTGGAGGCTGTTGAGCTCCTTCTTCCGGCTTTGACTCGCCGTCAAAACTAGGTGCTTCTGGCTCGTCTGTAGTGGTTATGGATACATCATCGTTTTTACCTGCTAACTCACGGTAAATCCAACGTCCACCTAAGAATGCGCCTATTATAACTAGAGTAACAATCGCAATAGATACAAATGCCAGTAGCCACGCAAGACCAGTCCGATCTCGTCGCGTGCCATCATAGTACTTATCTACCTCTGGCAAAATAGATTGTTTCTTATTGCGGTTAAAAAGCGCCATCTTCTCTCCCTTTTAGATGATTTTACTATAAATTGGCTTTGTTTGCAATAATTATATAAAACATTTAAAGCATAATTGCTTTAAACAAAAACAGCTGGCAAAGTTACCAGCTGTTTTTAAACTTGGGCTGCAAATACTAACTACATTCCCATCATGCCGCCGCCCATAGCACCCATATCAGGCACTGCAGTTTTTGGCTCAGGTATATCTACTACTAAAGCTCCCATAGTAATAGCCGTACCTGCAATGCTAACCGCATTAAGCACTGCTTCTTTGGTTACGCGTGCTGGGTCAACGACTCCAGCTGACTTAAGGTCAACGAGCTTAGTAGGATTATTAACATTAACACCCTGTCCAGCTTTACCTTTCTTGACTTGAGGTAGCCATTCGTCTGCGTTTAAGCCGGCATTTGTAAGCAGTATTCTAAACGGCTGCTCTAAGGCATTGCCAAGAATTGTCTTACCTGCGGCAACTGTAGCATCATCACTCGCACTACTTTTAATGGCGCCGGCAACATTAATCAAGGTTGCCCCGCCACCAGGTACAATGCCTTCATCCAGAGCTGCCTTTACGGCCGCAACAGCATCGTCCACTCGGAATTTCTTTTCTTCAATTTCAGTTTCCGTTGCCCCGCCTACCTTGATGACGGCTACTTTACCGTTTAGGGCAGCACGGCGTTTTTCTAGATTTTCCCGGTCATATTCTGAAGTAGAATTCTCTAGCTGAGTAGTAATTTGAGCGATACGATTCTTAAGCTCGGCGACAGAGCCGGATCCTTCAATAATAGTTGTCTCATCTTTAGTGACAATAATTTTGCGGGCACTACCTATGTCAGACAATTCTACATCGTCAAAGGTTTGCTCGCTGTCAATATAGCTGCCGCCTGTTAATACTGCTATGTCCTGAAGGATATCTTTACGTCGATCGCCGAATGACGGGGCTTTAATTGCCACTACATTTAAGACGCCCTTTAGCTTGTTAAGAACTAGGGTAGCCAGAGCCTCTCCTTCAATATCTTCAGCAATAATAACTACTTCTTTTTTGCCAGTTTGGGCAATTTTCTCTAGAACTGGCAGGAATTCCTGAAGCGAGCTTATTTTCTTATCGGTAATAATAATGTGCGGTTTTTCAAGAACGGCTTCCATTCTTGCGGTATCGGTAACCATGTAGGCGCTTAAGAAACCGCGGTCAAATGTGAAGCCTTCAACTACCTCGCTCTCCAGAGCTAAGCCCTGCCCTTCCTCAACAGTGACTACACCGTCTTTGCCGACTTTTTCAATCACATTGGCAATTAGATTACCGATCTCAGCGTCTGAAGCAGAGATGGTTGCAACTTCGGCAACGCGCGAAGATTTGCCAGAGATGTCTTCTCTAGACTTTTCAAGAGCGGCGATAACATCTTTAGCGGCAGCTTCAAGACCTTTTCTAAGCAACATCGGATTATGTCCGGCAGCAATCAGCTTATTGGCCTCATTCAATATATGGTAAGTAAGTACGGTTACAGTAGTGGTGCCATCACCGGCAACATCATTCATCTTATTTGCAGCCTGCTTAATAAGCTCGGCACCGACTTTGTAGCCTAGAGTCTCATCATCTACGTCTGCAATTTCTACGCCTTTAGCTACAGTAACCCCGTCATGCGTAACGGTTGGGTTGCCGAACGATTTGCTTATTACTACATTACGGCCTTTAGGTCCCATTGTAGTTTTAACAGCTTCATATAGAATTTTTGCACCTTCTAATACTCGCCGGCGTGCATCTTCATCATAAAAAACTTTCTTTCCCATATTCTCTCCTCTTTATTCAGTAGTGGTTAAGGTTTATTTGACGGTTGCTAAGATGTCTTCTTCTCGGACTAGCTGGTACTGCTCGCCTCCAAATTCTAACTTAGCGTCAGTGCTTGAATAACTTTTAACTATTACTCGGTCGCCAACATTAACTTGTTGTACATCCTTGCCTACTGCCACCACTTTTAGTGTGGAATCCTCGTCGGATACAGTCGGAGCGATTAAAAGGCCGCTTTTAGTTTTAAGTTCTTTTTTTTGTTCGCGGACACATACCACGAAATCCCTTAAGGGGGTAATAGGTACACTCATAAATTAAACCTCCTTTTATAATGTCCGTATGCTTAAAGACTGGTTTTGCCATCTCGTCTTTAGTGCTACAAGACTAATTTTAAATGTCATCTATTACGTTGATGACTCTCGCAAATACCATCAACGTTTCAGCACTCATGATACGCGAGTGCTAATTTTTGGTCAAGAGCTACTAATCGCTTGAGGCAACGATATTATATTTTGAGTATTTGTTTAGCATTGATCTGGCTCTGTCAACTGGGCTAGCGTCAGCAGAATATAGCGGGTCATCAGAGGCGGCGATAAATTGATCCTCCACTTCAATGCTTATTACACCGCTGTGATCGGCAAGCCAAAACGGTCCAGGACGGTTATGGGTAAAATCTCTTATAACAAAAGCTTCAGCCTGGGCTCCAGGCTCTTCAGAAGCTAATCTGTTTATTAAAACTGCGTATACTTCACAATAAACGCCGCTTGTATCTGATGGATGAGGCGGCTTTAGTAATATTCTGTGCGAGCCCCTAGTTAAGTTATGTCCGCTTTCAATAGGCACGCTTCTTACGAATTCTCCGTTTTGAGATTTAGCTTCTCTGGTTTCTTCAAGACTTTGTTTTATGTAAGCATCACTAAATTGACCTTGAAAATAGCTAATAAGCGCATCCGGTGGATACTGCTCATTCATCCCAGGCTCAGTTTCGGCCGGCGGAAATCCTTCACTCATTGCAAGTATACTATAAACTACTTTTGACGTATTTACAACAGATGAATATCTTGGTATAATTTATCGGTTAGTACCCACGCTAACCCAATCCCACGAGGTAGTACTTTGAAGCACAGCGAATACAGGCTGAAGGACGGCACCATCTTCTTCCTGGATGATGGCCAAAGTCCTGAGAAGTATGGAGACCTGATCCCCCACATGTTCAACGGGTCGGTTCATCTCTATTACATCCAGGGTCGCATTACCCAGGAGCTTGCCAGCGAGGCGGCTTCCAAGATCGTCGGTGTTCAGGCAGTGGCCAGTCTGAGGCGATTCACTCTTGAGAGCGACCGCATCAAGTGTCTGGAAGATGCTGTAGAGATAACCGAGGAGATGGTCTACCGGCTCAACCGCATCATCACCCGCGGTGCTGATGCTTCTGCTCGCCAGCGGAAGATCAAGAGTTCGGTTCGCTCCACGGCCACGGTCAGACGTCCCCTCGGACGCAGGTAGTTCGCATGTCGTGGAATCTGTCACCAGTGTTGCTGGCAGATTCCACGATGCGGACGTGGTACTAACTAATTTTGGCTTGAGCCTTCTTTGCTCGCCAATACTGGCTTGATGGATTTATTATTTTTTGAACGTGCAAATGTTCGAACTATACTATTAAACATATCCATCAAGCCTTCCCCACCCATTATGAATGTATGCCCGCCAGCAGGCGGTTTTTTTATTTCCTCATGATACAATCTCAACTATGCAGAAATGGTCTGGATCACAGGTTGCATTAATCGGCGTACCGCTTGATTTGGGCGCTAAAAACCTTGGAGTAGATATTGGGCCGGAAGCTTTTCGCCACCAGGGGATAATTCGGAAACTGTCTACTGCCGGCATTACGCTTGAGGACTATGGAGATATAAAAAGCCATAACAGAAAAGATTTAGACCCAGGCAATCCTCGGTTGCGTTATTTAGATGAAATAATACGCGTTTCAGAGATGCTTGCAGAAAAAGTAGATTACTCGATTAAGGGAGGTAATCGAGTGGTGGTTTTAGGAGGAGATCATTCCGTTAATCTGGGAGCAGTGTCTGGAGCATCTGTAGCCTTAAAAGGAGATTTAGGTTTAATCTATTTGGATGCGCACGGAGATATGAATACGGATGACACTACAAAAACAGGCAATATTCATGGCATGCACCTTGCTTCCCTATTAGGGTTTGGGAATTCTCGGCTCACAGATGTTTATTCTAAAGGCACAAAGCTGTCTAAGAAGAACTTACTCCATATTGGTGGCAGCGATTTTGACCAGGCAGAAATCGATTTAATAAAAAAAGAGAATATCGCCAGCTTTAGTCTGTTTGATTTGCTGTGCTTTGGACTAAAGCCGCTTATAGAAAAGATTGATCTCCTGTCATCTCGGGTAGCCAATATATGGGTAAGTCTTGACCTGGACGTAGTTGATCGTGTCTATGCTCCTGGAGCCGGCATGCCAAACCCAGGCGGTTTAAGCTACCGAGAAGTAGCTGCAATTGCCGATTATATTGGCAAAAAATGCAACGTGGTAGGCGTTGACGTAGTTGAGTACAATCCACTTCAAGATGAAGGCAAAAAAACCGCTGAGTTAGGTATAGAGCTAATAGCCAAATTCTTCGGTGAAAATTATAGCTGGTACTCAAATTATCTGGCAGCAAATAAGCTTTAATTCATTTTCTTCAAAGCTTTACGAGCTTCGGTAACTTCATTCCATTCTATTTTCGTAACTCTATCGGTGTCACTGTCATCCTGTGGCAAATGGCGAAGCTCAGCTGCTCTAGGACCGTTTCGTAATATATCTTTTTCATGCCCTTTACCAAGTAATATGACGGTATCGCTAGACTGAGCTCTATTGAAGGCGTAAGCTATAGCCTCAGCTCTATCATGTACTAAAAACAAATCTTTTTCTCGCGACTTACCGGACGATTCTGCTCCTTCGGCAATTTGATTCATAATCTCCAAGCCGTCCATGTCGCGGTCATCTTCTTCGGTAATAATTATCTCATCAGCATATTTGCCGGCAATTTTACCCTGTACTTCTCTTTTGGCTTCATCGCGCCTACCCGCAGAGCCGAATACCGCAATTAGCTTACCTTTTACTATTGGTTTTAAGTCTGCAAAAAGCTTCTCAAAACTGTCGGGCGTGTGCGCATAATCTATAATTACATCAAAGTCCTGACCTTCGTCTATTCGCTCCATTCTGCCTTCCACCGATTTTAAAGCGGCAATTCCTTTTTGAATTTGATCTTTACTTAAACCTAAGGCTCGGCCAACCGCTACAGCAGCTAGGGAGTTGCTTACATTAAAGCTGCCAGGTAGGTGGCACTCTATTTTGTATTCCTTATCAGCTGCAAGTGCTCGATAGCGGCTTCCCGATGGGGTTAATTTAATTTTATCTGCTTTGATATCGCCTTTTTTAATTCCATATAAAACCGGATTTTTGATATCGTTTGAAAACAATTCTGCGCTCTCATCATCACCATTAATTATGCCTACCTTTAATCCATAGCGATTGCGACCAGTCTGTTTGAATAGTAGCCGCTTGGCGTCGCGATAGTTTTCAAAGCTCCCATGATAATCCAAATGCTCGTGGGTTACATTAGTCATAACAGCTATAGAGAATGGAATCCCCCATACTCGATGTTGAGCAAGCGCGTGGCTGGTGACTTCAAGGACTAAGTACTCTGCACCTTGAGCCTTCATTTCTTTAATTCTTTTATTAAGAATAGGCACTGATACAGTTGTCATATGGGCAACTTGCGGTTTTATATCTTCACCTACTCCATAAGCAACTGTAGTCATGAGGCCAGTATTGTAGCCAGCTTCAGTCAGCATTTTATGGATCATGAAGCAGGTGCTTGTTTTGCCATTAGTGCCTGTCACTCCTATGACGGTAAGGTTTTTAGCTGGAAACCTATTTAAATTTGCATAGACTATGGCTTCAAGCTTATGTCCAAATGGTGCAATCGAATTAAATACACCCGTAGGTATAACTTTCTTTATAATTTTTCGTGAGTTCATATAAAAATATAATACGTTACTCTAGCGGTTTAGTACTATTCTACAAAAGAGAATACATTCGGATCTTGGTTTCTTCTTGGCTGCGCGCGTACCAGCTGCTCTACGTTCGGTATTATTACAGGTTCATGCAGGACGCGGCGCAGCCAGCCAGCCTTGCCTTTAACTTTATGTTTTACAATTCGCCCCTGCTCAACTTCAGTTTGAAAATTATCTGGAGTCATAAATCTGTCCATGGGCAGTAGTGGGGTGGTAGTTACAGGTCGGACCAGGAGGTCAGAATACTGTCTAATTATCCCAATCTCTACTTCTGGATCGTCAGTTTCAGGATTATGCACGCCTTCGGTAGCGCCAATAATCACAAACTCCTTCTGAGTAATACCATCGATGGAGCTTTCTATGGTTTTTGCCTGAACTAATTTGCCTGGTTCGATCTTACGAGCGCCCTCCGCAGGGTGTATTGAAAACTTAATATTTCCATCCAATGATTTTAGCCAGAACCCAGCACCTGGTTTTTCATTGGCTAACGTTAAGTTCGGCCATCCACTATTCTGGTAGAAATTGTGCCTTACAGCCGTCTGAAATATAGCTGCTTCTTCATCGGTAAGCGGTTCGCCATGAGGAATACTGCCTGACCTGTTTCGCTCCGGTTTCATTAGAAGTATTTTATCATCTTAGATAATACTTTTGCGAATCTAGAAATTCTAGAGGGCAGTCATTAAGCTGTTGAGCTCAGCTTGTTCCGTAGGGTTAATTGCTCTTGCCCCATCCATGATCCAAGTGCTGCTACCTTTCGGCGTAAGCGCAAATCCAGTACCGTGAAGCTCATTATATTTATCTATTGCAGCTTGCATCACTTCGTTCTCTTTACCTGCCGCTAATTCATGAGCAACATTCCAGGAATACTGACCAACATCAATTCCTAATGATTCAGGGGTTGGAGATACTGGTGCAGGCGGAGCTATATCATGACCGCTAAGCATATCGGCTGCATTGGACAAATTATTGCCACCTGAAGATGGTCGGTTGCCCGTAAGCATATCCGCAGCTATCTGCATGCTTTCATTTCCGCCGCTGTCAGTACCATTTAATAGATCGGCAGCTGCTTCAGTGTTGTTGCCTCCCCTTACGGTAACGCCTGTTTTATGTGCTATATAAGCTGCTGTTGCGATAACTGCTATGCCGCCAGCTGCTAAGCCTAGTTTTTGTTTACGAGTTAACGTCTCACGCTTCTCTAAAACTCTTCCTAAGGCATTGGGCGTGGTAGCTGCTATATAGATCTGGGTCATCCTGTCTCTAATTCTTTGCCTTAAAGTACGGTTGTTATTTCGCGGCTCATCATTTGCAGTATCGCCAGCTCCATCTGTAGGTTCACCGGCATCTACGGGGTCAACCACAGGATCAACTGGATTATCTAAGTCAGCGCCACTGGTTATTTCAGTGTCATCGCCGTCGGAGTTATCTTCTGGGCTTCGTTGAGCATCTAAAGCAGCCTGGCGACTTTGTCTATCAAAATCGGCTAATAGAGCTGCATATTCATTTTGCTTCTCTTCAGTTTCAGCACGGCTGCCTTCATTGGCTTTTCGTCGTTCTGCAATCCTCTTTTGAGCAGACTTAATTGCAGACTCCTTGCCGCCCTTTAGTACATCGCTATATTTTACGCCTGCCAATTCTGCAAGCTCACTAAAACTTAATTTTTCAATTTCTTCAGAAGTCATCGCGGCAACTTTTTCGTCTCGCTCAGCTTCTTCTTGTTTAGCTCGGCGTTCTTCGGCTGCAGCTTTGTTTATTGCCACAGTTTTTTCAAAATGATCGCGCTGATCAGCTACCCTTTTATCATAAGCAGCTTGTTTGGCGGCTTCTTCTTCTTGGACTTTACGGCTCGCGTATACCGGCGCTGCATCAGACTGTAACTCGCTTAGTCGTGTATAACCCATATTATTCAGCTCTGACTGGGATAGGCCTAGTTTATCCAACACTAAGTCGGGACGATCAGGATTTTCTTCTGATATCTTTCCGACGCGTTCTAAGAAGTCGTTCCAGTTAGCTTTTTCCGCGTCTTCTTGTTTTTTAGCGTGGCCAAATTCAATAACTCGCTTAGCTATGTCAGCTGGCACTTCCTCGGTCGTAACGTTTCCCTCTTCATCGGCAAGCTCCCGATAATAAGTGGTGCTGCCAGGAATATATTCATCGGTACCTTGAATGGTAAAACCAGCCTCAGTCTTAGACTTAATGTCATCGGCTAAACTAGTTAGAAGCTGCACAGAATCATCTTCAAGTTCATTTCCAGCTGCTGCATAATCTAGTTCGTTCCCGACTTGTTCCCAGCTGAAATCATGGCTTTCGTGACGATGGGTGTCTAATTGCTCGCTCATAATAATTCCTATCTTTGTAAGTTTTTATTTTTTATTTTATTATGCGCTGATTATAGCAAAACAATAGCGTTTTGTCAATAAGCATTAACCTCATTTTGTAAAATATACAAATTTATAACTTACTCCTTGTCTGCTATGATTATTGGAATGGGACTAACTATTCTTGGTATTGAGACCAGCTGCGATGAGACGGCTGCTGCTTTAGTTGAAATTGATGATAAACAAAACTGTACGCTACTCTCTAATGTGGTTTTGAGCAGCATGGATTTGCATGCAAAATACGGTGGAGTTGTTCCTGAACTGGCTGCTCGAAGTCATGTTGAGTCAGCTATCCCAGTTATTGAAGAAGCTACAAAGGGTATTGGTTGGGACGAGATAGATGGAATAGCCGTCACTTATGGGGCAGGACTAGGTGGGTCCTTGTTAGTAGGGGTCATGACGGCCCGAACATTAGCAATTATAAAAAACAAGCCCCTGTTCCCTGTTAATCATGTGGAGGCACATATTTATGCCAACTTCATAAACCGATCTAAGCTCGATGGGTACTCTTTGCCTGTAAAACAGCCTGCCTTCCCAATTCTAGGAGTTATAGTTAGCGGCGGACATAGCCAACTGGTCTTATTTAAAAATCATTTTGAATATACATTGCTTGGGCGAACTCAGGATGATGCAATTGGAGAAGCATTTGATAAGGTCGCTAAGATCACGGGTCTTCCCTATCCAGGAGGCCCTTCAGTTGGAGCGCTGGCCAAGCATGGAGATGCATATGCGTTCAATTTTCCTAAGGCAAAAATGAGTTCTGTAAATCCTGACCTGAATAAACTGCGTTCAACCAGCCAGGCAAGCTCAATGAAAAGCCAAAGCTACGACTTTTCATTTTCTGGCCTTAAGACAGCTGTTCTGAGACAGGCACAAGAGCTTATTGGTGAAGATTACACATTTCCCTCCAAAGACCTGCCAGAAAGGCTGTCTGAAGCTCAGAAAGCAAATATAGCAGCCACATTCCAGCGAACTGCAGTTGAAACAATTGTTGACAAGGTGATTTTGGCATACGAAGAATTCTCTCCCGCTACAGTAGTTATTGGAGGAGGGGTAGCGGCAAGTCCTGAGCTGCGCCGCCAGTTATCTGAACGGTTGCCTATCGGTATCGAGTACCAGGATCCGAAGTTAATGACAGACAATGGCGCAATGGTCGCTGCACTTGGAAGTTTTAAAGCATTTCTTAACCAGGACGCTGTTGATCCTTACTCTTTAGATATATTTCCAAACCTATCAATGTAGCAGTAAGGCAGTAGTAATTTGAGGGGCAGGCTACAACTTGCTGGCTATTTCCCATGTGTAGGTAAAACAGCTAGCATCCTGCACTGGTACCTCATGCCAAAGTCCGGACAGCTGCAGTCCCCTGCTCTCGTCAACGATTTCCCCAGCTGGAAAGACTAGCAGCATTCCCGGCAGCTGGGTAATCGTTCGTGGCGGATTATCCAATCCATCCTTATAAAATAGAATATCCTTGCTACCGGATACGACATAGACAAATGTAAAAGCAGTTTCCAGCGGGTTTGCAGGACTTACATAATGTACTTTGTCATCAAAGTCCAAGTGTTTTGGGATGCTCCCCCCTGGAAAGAAGTAATTAGCAGTATCGTTGACTATTTCAAATGATTCATCGTCAGGAGCTATCAGTCCCCAGACTTCATCTGTAATCTGTTCAGTAGCACCAAAGCTTGATTTTATATTCCATCCATCTGATGAAGGTGTATACGTATATTGCAACGATTCTATTAAGGATCGTATCTTATCTACCTGAGGCTCACCTATTTGATGTATATATATCCCCTGCTCGATTGCCTGCTCAATAGCATTTAAGGGGTCAAAGATTTCTTCATAATCATGCATCGATTCACGATGCCTGTTAGCGGACTGTTCAAACTTCATATAAATTAAGGTAATTATAACAATACATAAGCAATATGTCAATATTGACATAAGAGATATAAGGGTTATGCTAATAGGGAAAATAAAAACTCGCAGCGTCCCTGTGAGAAGGGATTGTACCTACAGAAACGGTTGAGGCAAAAGCTCATCCTTTCGTGTGAAAAGGCGTACTATTGTGTGCGTCTTTTTTCATGTGAAAATTA
>CAZHAQ010000002.1:39991-59186 GCA_964529785.1 uncultured Candidatus Saccharibacteria bacterium | reverse complement strand
AAGCTAGGTAGTGTTAAACAGAGGTGGTATAATATTTATCAATGAAACTTTCTAAGGTGTATGAACCAGCCGAATACGAGGCTATGATATATCAGCTTTGGGAGCGAAGCGGGGCCTTTAAAGCAGATCCTACTAGTAGTAAGGAGAAATTTTCTATTGCAATGCCGCCGCCCAATGAAACTGGTACTTTAAGTATTGGTCATTCTTTATTTTTAACGCTGCAAGATATTCTTGCACGCTATAACAGGCTACAGGGCAAAGATGTCTTATGGTTGCCTGGAACGGATCACGCAGCTCTAGCAGTAAATGCAATAATTGAAAAAAAACTTGCTGCAGAAGGTACTGATAAGCACGAAATTGGCAGGGAAGAGTTCTTAAACAAAACAAGAGAATTTGTATCTGAAAGTCGCGGTACAATGTTGGGTCAAATGCGTGCCATGGGAGCTAGTGCCGATTGGTCAAGACTTAGATACACTTTAGACCCAGCCTTAACCCGAGCAGTATCCGAAGTTTTTGTAAAAATGTATAATGACGGATTAATTTACAGGGGTAACAGGATTGTAAATTGGGATCCTAACTTAGAGACAAATGTATCAGATGACGAGGTAGAGTACAGGGAAGAGACTGCTGAATTATATACATTTAAATACGGACCATTTGAGATAACGACGGCCAGACCTGAGACTAAATTTGCAGACAAGTACGTAGTTATGCATCCTGAAGACAAAAGGTTCGCCAAGTATAAGCACGGCGATACATTTGAAGCTGAATGGATAAATGGCAAAATTACCGGGACAATAATAAAAGATAAGGCTATTGATCCAAGTTTTGGTACAGGGGTCATGACTATCACCCCTTGGCATAGTCATATAGATTTTGAGATAGCTGAACGGCATAATCTAGATAAAGTCCAAGTTATAGATTTTAAGGGGAAATTGCTACCAATCGCGGGTGAGTTTGAAGGTATGTCAATAGCGGAAGCCCGCCCAAAAATAGTTGAGAAGCTAAAAGCTAAAGGTCTTTTAATAAAAACTCAGAAGGATTATGTGCATAATATTGCAGTCAATGAAAGAGGGAAGGGCATAATTGAGCCGCAAATACGATTGCAATGGTTTATTGACGTTAATAAACAAGTAGTAAAGTGGCATGGCAAGACTTTAAGCCTAAAACAGGTACTGCAGACAGTGATTCGCGAGAAAGAAATTGAATTATTGCCCCAAAGATTTGAAAAAACTTATTTTCACTGGATAGACAATTTGCGAGACTGGTGCATTAGCCGCCAGATTTGGTGGGGGCATAGAATACCGGCTTGGTACAGAACAGATGCAAGCGGAGAGCTTGAGACATATGTAGGCATGCAACCTCCTGATGAAGACGGGGCGGAAGGCTGGCATGAATGGGAACAGGATCCGGATACACTGGATACTTGGTTTAGTTCGGCACTTTGGACATGGAGTACCCTGATAGATCCGACTTTGGCAGAAGATCTTTCATTGACATTAGATGAAATATTAGAGCAAAGTCCTGATTTTCAGGCATATCACCCTACCTCCGTTATGGAGACAGGCTGGGATATCCTGTTCTTCTGGGTGGCTCGAATGATATTGTCAACAACCTACGCCACTAAACAGATTCCATTTAAGACAGTTTACCTCCATGGAATGATTAGGGCGGAAGACGGCAAGAAAATGAGCAAGAGCCGTCCAGAATCAATCATTGATCCTCTGGCGGTGATTCCTGATTATGGTACTGACGCTTTGAGAATGGCGTTAATTTGGGGTAATGCTCCTGGGCAAGATATGAGTTGGAACTGGCAGAAGATTGAATCAACCCGTAACTTTGCAAACAAGCTTTGGAATATAGCTAGGTATGTAGAAGATATAATTGGCGATACCTATACCAAGGAAGATAAGCTAAAAATAGAAACCTCAGCGGACAATTGGATATTGACAAAATTACAACAGTCTGCCGATAAAATATCTAATGATTTAAATAACTTTCGTTTTTCAGAAGCTTTTGACACTTTATACCATACTGTGTGGAATGACTTTGCTGACTGGTATATAGAGGCCAGCAAAGCTAGCCCAAATAAAGAAGTTCTTGCATATTCACTAGAAATTATCCTCAAGATTGCTCATCCTTTTGCGCCGTTTGTTACGGAAACAATCTGGCAGACCCTAGACCTAGAGGGTGATAGTTTACTGATAGCTAGCAGCTGGCCTGAAGTAAAAGCAGGCAGTCGGCAGGAAACAGCTGATTTTGAGGCCATTAAGGCCGTTGTAAGCGAAGTTCGAGCTATAACTCGTAACTTAGGCCTTAATAAGCCGAAACTTCAGCACATGGATTCTGAGTTGATTAAAAACAATAGCGATTTGATTATGAAGCTAGCTAGACTGGGCAGCATTACAAGTTCCAAAATACGTTCTGGACTGAAGCTAACGCAATCAGGCGAAGACTGCTGGCTAGATATTGATGAAGAAACTGCCAAGAACTACTTAACTAAGCTGGAAGAGAAACAGTCTCAAGAGGCTTTATCTGTTAATCGATTAACGGCAAGGCTTAATAACAAATCTTATACTGAAAATGCGCCTACAAAATTAGTGGAAGAAACTAAGCGGCAGCTTGAAGAGTCTAAGTTGCGCTTAGAACAAATTACAGCTGAGATAGACTTATTTACTGAAACTGCTGCCTAAGCCAGCTCAAGAGCTTGGCGGGCACGGCTAACTGATTCTTCTGGTCTAAAATCATCAAACCAAAGTACTTTCCAGCCTAGCCGGCTGGCAGCCATTATGTTGGCTCGCGAGTCGTCAATAAATAAGATCTCCTCAGAAGATACATTAGCTCGTTCTTGAGCGATTAAGTATATTTGTTCTTCTGGTTTTATGGCTTTGACTTCAGAAGAGTCAATAATAGCGTCGTACTGAACATTGGGCAGCAACCCAGAGGCAAGCATATCGCTGATGAATCCGGGCATTATATTGGACAAAAGTCCGACACGGTAGTGCTGAGAGGCCCAGTTAACTAGTTCATGCATGTGGGGTATAGCTTCTACAGCGCGCATATAATAGGATTTCCAATCTATCATATGGTTAAACTGTTCGGCCATAATTCGGTTGAATTCATCAAGCGGCATTTCTCCGCGACAAACGGCATCATTATAATGCCAGAAAGTTGACTCTATCTGATCTGCTGGTTTTCCTGTTTCTTGAGCCATTTCGGTAAATGCATGATGAAAAAACCTAACCAGGCAGCCATTAATATCAAAGTACACAAAGGTAATTCCACTACGGCTGCGATTTTTCTGAGCCAGGCCAGTCCCAACATTACCCATAAGCTGGTCAAGCGTAGTATTTAGAACTTCTGCCAGTCTTTGGATCGTAAAGACTGACGGGGCCTTAATGGCGCCTCGCTCTATTTTGGCCAGAGTAGAATAGGAAATATTAGCTCTTTGGCACAACTCTTGCTGGGTTAGGCCTGCTGCAACTCTCGCCGCTTGCAGGTGCTGACCTAGACTCTGCTCGTCCATATATTAGAGCTCTCCCTTTATTCTAGCTGTGTAGCTGTTCAACGTAATTTACCCCACATTTTTCTGCAATGCACCAACATAAGCAGAATATAAATCGTATAAGCAATATAATACCTGCTAATTGTAATAAAATCTACTAAAATTGGTATTATTAGGCTAGATAAATACTACTAATCCAGCATACTAAGGATTGAGACTACTATAAAAAATATGACTGCCCCAGACATGCCAGACACAATCAAGGCGGTCTGAGTTAAACCGCCCGAGGTTTTCATCATTTTAGAATATATCCATGCACTTATACCCAGGGCAAGTATAAAAGATACCAATAATCCATTCATTAAAGCTTAAGCCTTTCTGCTATTTCTGCTAGTTTAGCATGATCTGGCTCAGCTGACATGTCTGCAGACTTTTTAAGCTCCTCAGCTTTGTTGACGGGGATTAATTTTACATGCACATGAGGCACATCAAAGCCCTCTAATATTAAGCAGATTCTGGTGTCCGGGTACGATTCTTTTAGTCTGATTGCAATTTTTTTAGATACCGCCATTAATTCTGAGTAAATGTCTTCGGGAAGATCGGTAAAATGATCAATCTGTACTTTTGGAACTACTAGAGTCATGCCTTCTTTGATAGGGTAGATATCTAAAAAGGCAATAATCTTTTCATCCTCGTAAATCTTATGCGAGGGAATCTCCCCTTTGATTATTCGAGTAAAAACTGAATCTTCCATACGATTTATTGTATCAGGATTATGGTCTTTAAATGCTTTACTTTTGCGGTTAATAGCAGATACATAAATTGAGAAGCTAATAAAAAAATTTCCTATATAATTAGTAAACATGGATGTACTTAGAAGATTTGGGTTAGGGCTATGTTCAATAATTTTAATGATTTCTTTGCTCGGACTGGCTTGGTCAAGTGCTTTGTCTCTAACGGTAAGAGATAAGGACACTGTTAAGAACTGGCTTGAAGAAAGCGGAATATATGGACAGATTACTGATACGGTAATTAATGATGCGGAAACGGTAAGCGTAGAAAGTTTATCGGTTAATACCGACCAGCTTCCAACAGAAGTGAAAGAAGCTGTAAATAATGCGTTCAATCCGGCGATGCTTAAAGACTCCACTGAAAAATTTGTTGATGGTGTTTATGCATGGCTCGAAGGTTCAACTGATTCTCCACAGGTAGAAGTTGATATTAGCAATGCAAAAAATCAGTTAGTCGAAGATCTTGGCAGTTATGCAACAAGTCGCGCTTCAAGTTTACCTGAATGCACCCCTTTAGAGCTGCAGGCAGTATCTAGGTTTGATGGGATCAATGCAACTTGTTTGCCGCCGGGAGTAACACCGGAGCAGGTTGGCCAGGATACTAAAGAGCAGCTGCTGAATAGCGCCTCATTTTTACCTGATACAAAATTATCAGGAGAGGATATTGGCGGTAGTAATGGCCAGTTGTTGCCTGAAAAGCTAAAGAGTACCTATCAAACTAGCAAATGGCTTGTTCCTACATTCATAGTACTAGTATTAATTTCAAGCGTCGGAGTTGTATTTACCAGTTCTACTAAACGCAAGGGCTTAGGCAGAGGCAGCGCTATATATTTAATTAGCGGTATAGCTGTCGGATTTTCGGCGTTCATAATTGGCAAGGGTCCTGAAAGGTTAAATATGCTTGTCAGCGAAGCTACAAATAGCCCGGGCGGGGCAAGGCTTGCGATGGACATTTTAACTGTGGCTGGCAGGGAAGTTGGCTATATGCTGGCATGGTTTGCTGCAGCATATATCTTACTGGGGTTGATAGGAGTGCTGTTAACTAAGTTCTATAAAAAATCTAAAGATTCCGATCCGCTACCCTATGCCGTTCCAAAGCAGCCAGCAAATGATACGACCGCAGCCCGTCAAACTGTCAGACAGGAAAAAAAGGCTACTCCTCCTCAGGTTAGGAGGAGCTCCTCTCCCAAGCCACCGCGCAAAATACAACTTTAATTTTGAGTTTGCTATAATTTATCCGTTCAAGGAGAGATGGCTGAGCTGGTTTAAGGCGCACGACTCGAAATCGTGTGTGCGTGCAAGCGTACCGAGGGTTCGAATCCCTCTCTCTCCGCCATCTTAGAATTAGTAGGTCTATAAAATTACGATAAATCAGTATAGAAGCGCCAATGTTTGTCGGTTGCTTTTTTTATTCCTATTCGGCCACTTGTCTTAAAATTAGATAACGGAATTTCAGGCGGGAAAAGAGATAATTTCGTCTTAGTTATATGTAAGCCTGCATAAGTTGGGGGAATGGCCAAAGCCTGAGTGATAGTGCCTGGCCCATTAGTTAACAGTTTGATTCTGTCTGTCTTGCGGTAACTCTTCATAAGTTCAATGCCTCTGGTTGGCTTCAAGGCTCGCAGCAATACACCCTCACCATGACCTTTTTGGCCTGTCACTATATTTATGCACCAGTGCATACCATAAATGAAATACATATAAATATGACCAGCTTCTTTAAACATAGGGGCAGTACGAGGCGTTACTCCTCTAAAGCTATGGGAGGCTTCATCGTCTTGGCGGTAAGCTTCAGTTTCAATAATAATGCCTCCTATTTCGCCTGCAGGGGTATTATGTACCAGCTCCCATCCTAAAAGGTTTTTAGCACCATCTAGCGAATTACTTAAATCTGGCAAGCTCATATCTATACTTTACGGCGGAGTGCAGAAAAGACCAATAACATTAATGTATAATGTCATCAAAATTAACGTCGCAAAGGATAATACTATAATGCAGAATTTAGTTAAGTTTACTCTTATACTCTTAGTCGTAGTTATTGCGACCTTGCTTACATTGGCGGTTGCAGGGGTCTTAAGCGGTACGCAGTTGCGAGATAATGTTCTGATGCTGGCTAAAATTGTAGGTATAGTCTTTGCCGCCTCTGCCTTGATCCTAGTGATTTCTAAAAAATAGGAAGACCATGACCAGTATCTCCAGTCTGCAATCAATAATGGGTATCTGGGCCCATCCTGATGACGAGGTTTTTAGTATGGGCGGAATAATGGCCCAGGCTGCTAAAAATGGTCAGAGCATAGTGTGTATAACCGCAACTCGTGGTGAAGCAGGTGTACAGGATGAGAAACGCTGGCCCGTAGAGAAACTAGCCCAGATTCGCAGCCTAGAACTTGAGAATGCTTATAGGGTTTTGGGGGTCAGTGAGCATGAGTGGTTAGATTATGCCGATGGAGAGTGTAGCCAGGTAGACGAGAAGCTCGCGGTAGCAAGAATTGTTAGGATGATCCAGCACTATAAGCCCGATAGCATATTTACTTTTGGACCTGATGGGCTGACTGGTCATGATGATCACAAAGCTGTTGCCCGCTGGTCTCGATTGGCTTGCCTGCAGCTTGAAGATAAGCCGAAACTGTTTAATGTAGTCCAAACCAACGAGCAATACGAGGCTCTCAAGCAAGCAGATAAATTAAGCAATATTTTCTTTAATATAGATCGTCCGTTAACGTACGATGCGGAGGATTGTGATCTGTGTTACCAGTTGCCGGAAGAAGTATTCCAGCAGAAAGTAGCTGCATTAAAATGTATGCCATCTCAAACCGAATCCCTATTAAATAATGTAGGCAATAATATTAGATTAAGTTTTGGCGTTGAGGCGTTTATCAATGCAAAATAGGCTTGATACTTTGAGATCTGAGCTGAGGGAATATATACATACTGATAAGGCTGGTTTTTATCCAAAATTCTTTAAAACGGGTCCGGGAGAGTATGGAGAAGGAGATAAGTTCTTAGGAATTACTGTGCCTGATCAGCGGAAAGTGGCTAAGAATTATCTGGGTATATCAAGAAACGAAGTTCTAGAACTACTGAGGAGTGAATGGCATGAAGAAAGACTAACGGCTTTATTTATCCTTGTTGGTAAATTCAAGAAAGCTGACCTAAAAGAGAGACAAGAAATTTACAAATTGTACTTAACTAATACCAAATATGTAAATAATTGGGATTTAGTAGATAGCTCGGCTCAGCATATAGTTGGCCCGTATCTTGAGGCACGCCATGACAAAATGCAGGTTCTTAAAAGTCTAGCTAGTTCAGATTTGCTATGGGAAAAGCGTATAGCGATCATATCAACTCTCTATTACGTAACAAAGAAGCATAGGGCTGAAGAAGCTCTAGAGATTTCAGAAGTTTTACTTTATGACCGACACGATTTAATCCAAAAGGCAGTTGGCTGGGTACTGCGTGAAGTGGGGAAATCAGCTCATGACGACAACTGTCCTGCTCGGAATGACAAGAATATAAAATGTAGTGCTAAGACAAAAGATGGTGTTGTGTGCACTGAACAAATTCTTACAAGCTTTTTGAGTATCCATGCCCGTACTATGCCTAGAACTAGCCTAAGGTATGCAATTGAACGGTTGGATCAGCCTAAGCGGCAGTACTTTCTAAAACTGAAGTTGAGTGCATGATTTGCTTTAAGACTTTATCTATAGAGTTTGCTGCGCTGTAGTTAATAGGCTTACCACTAGTATCAATGTCTTTGGTGAAGTATAGGTTAGCTTCTTCCTCATAAGAAGATGCCTTTATCGTACTGTTTAATACTTCTTTTAGGTGTCTTGTAGCTCGCGTGCCACCGGCCCAGCCATAACTAATTAAAGCAATTGGTTTATCTTTCCACTCTTGGTATAGCCAGTCAATAGCGTTCTTTAGAACAGGGGTATAGCTATGGTTGTATTCAGCTACAAGCATTATGACAACGTCCGCGTGCTTAACTGCCTTACTCCATTTCTTCACGTTAATATCTTCAGGCTGAAATCCTTCTGATGACGGGGAAGTGCTGGCATTAAAAAAAGGTAAGGGGTTTTTCTTAAAATCAAACACATCAACATTAAATTCGCTATAGTTGTCTAATTGCTTTAGTACGCTGGTTAAAATATTTTCCGCAGCACGACCACTTCTAATACTACCCGTTACAACGAGTACATTTCTCATATTCAGTCCTTTTATTGTTATCGCACAATACTGTACGTTTATAGTGTTCTAGAGTTTATCTGGGTTTATGCCAATATCTTGAAGAAGTTTTAGGTTTAATTTATAGGATTTTTCTGTACCGTTTTTGCTTTCAGTCAGCACTCCAGCATCCACAAGTTTGCTGAAGTGATGGCTCATAGCGGGCTGGCTTAATTTAGAATTTACACTAACGAAAGAACAGCTACAGCTCTTATTGGGCTGACTAGCAATTGTCCTAACTATGTCTAGTCTGGTTTTATCGGCCAGAGCTTTTAATACCGGTATAGAGTTATTGGCTTGCATTTTCTATCTACTGATTATTGCATATATTAATATAGTTCTGCCATGAGAGGCGTATAGTGAGTATATTCTATATGATGCAATAAAAATTACCCAAATAAACCTACCATTAAACTGCATTAGATGAAATCACTTAAGCAATAACAGTAGATGTATATATAATAATTCAAATATTTAAATATGTAAATATATAAATAAAAAATTATTCAATTTATGATTCAGGTATACTAAATGTATGAAGATAAAGGCTTTTAATTTAAGCGGTGTATTTTTGCCGTCGCTTATACTTTCTGTTTTTAGCCTCTCGATGCTAGTTGGTAGGGCTTTCTATCTTAGTAGCGGCAGATTATTATTTTTAGCCTGGAACTTACTACTAGCCTGGCTGCCGCTATTATGGTCATTTATGTTGGTCGCTTATCTAAGAAAGAATCGTTGGCTTACTTTTAAGGGTTTACTGCTTAGTTTCCTATGGTTAATATTTTTACCTAATAGCTTTTATTTAGTTACAGATTTAATTCATTTGCATCAGTCTTCACCCAGTACGCTATTATTTGATTCGGTAATGATTATGTCATTTGCTCTAGCGGGTATATCCTTGGGATGCGCAAGCCTTTACCTAGTTCATAAAGAGCTCGATAAGAGGATGAGTTATGCTAGAGCATGGGGTTGGTTTTTAGGAGTATTTATCTTAAATGGTGTAGCTATATTTATAGGGAGGCATTTAAGGTGGAATAGCTGGGATTTAATAACCAGTCCGTTTTTTATAATGCTCGATCTATCTAACAGGTTTATTGATACTGAATTTATGCCGGCATCAATTGGTGTAGTGCTGATGTTCTCTTTATTCATTGCGGCTATATACGCTGCTTTTTATGCTAGTATTCGTGCAGTAAAAAGTTCTAAATAGTATATAATTTAACAGATATGCAACAGATAAGAGATTTACTTAATAAAATAGTTAGTGAGCTTTATGGCTTAGAAACGGAAGCTAGCCTATCTCGCCCTGATCAGCAGTTCGGAGATGTATCAAGTAACATAGCACTTCAAATTTCTAAGCAACTGGGAAGGGCACCAAGAGAGATTGCCGAAGAGATAGCTGGGAAGATTAATGATAAAGCTATCGCTAGTGTTGAGGTGGCTGGTCCGGGATTTATTAACATTAAATTAAGCGATCATGCGCTTATTGATCTAATCTATTCTCCTTATATTAAGCCGTATAGTCAGACTAGCGTAGTTATAGAAACCAATAATCCTAATCCTTTTAAGGCCATGCATATCGGCCACGCATTCAACGCCATTGTAGCAGATACTGTTGCCAATTTAATTGAAGCTGGCGGAGCTAATATATATAGAGTTAGTTATCATGGGGACGTTGGGCTGCATGTTGGCAAAAGCATGTACAGCTTATTGAGGTATGTAAACGGAAATCCAGAAGCCTTAAATCAAATTGCAGAAAATCAGCGCAATAGTTTTATGGCTAGAATGTACGTAGAAGGTTCGCGTGCCTATAAAGAAGATGAAGCTGCTAAGCATGAAATTGAAGAACTAACTAAACAATCTTTTACGCGTGAGGATAGGATATATTCCACTGTCTACGATATTGTGAAGGACTGGAGCTTTAAGCAGATTGATTCCGATGTAGCAAGATTAGGCAACAAACCAATTGAGAGAAGATTTTTAGAATCTGATGCAGAGGTTCGAGGTGTAAAAATTGTCAAAGACAATGTACCTAACGTTTTTAAAGAAAGTAATGGTGCAATTGTATTTGAAGGCAGTAAGTATGGTTCATTTGACAATGCGTTCATTAGCAACCGGGGTACTGGGCTTTATGCTGCAAGAGACTTGGGTCTTATGCAGTTAAAAAATGAGTATTACCATCCAGAAAAGAGTTTTATTGTAACCGCAGAAGAACAGAAAGATTATTTTAAAGGAGTTATAGCGGCTGCCGAACTTTGTATGCCTGATCAAAAAGGCGTAACAGTAAATATACCAACAGGCACCGTAAAGCTGACAAGCGGAAAAATGAGTTCTCGTGATGGCGAAGTGGTTGAAATTAGCTGGCTTTTTGATCAAGTGGCAGAAGCTATAAAGGATCGTGGCAGTTCGCCAAATGATCAGATGGTAGCTGCGGTGCTTCGGTATCAGTTCCTGCAAGTTAGAGTTGGGAGCGACGTGGTATTTAATATTGAAGAGGCGGTGAGTGTTAACGGTAACAGCGGCCCATATCTACAGTATGCTTATGCAAGAGCCAAGAGCATTATTAGGAAGTCTAAAGCTCGAACATTAGAGATTAATTCCGAGTCAAAATTTGAACATGATGAAAGAAGCTTAGTGCGCAAGTTAACCGAATATCATGAAGTAGTAAGCTTGGCGATATCTGAGCTGATGCCTCACCATATTTGTAATTATCTTTATGAATTAGCCCAAGAGTTTAACCGGTTTTATGAAAAGAACAGAGTACTAGGTGATAATCGGCAAGAGTTGAGGCTTGCTCTGGTTTTGGCTTATTCCAATACTCTAAAACTTGGGTTGGAACTTCTTGGCATTGAAGCCCCCGAACAAATGTAAAGTTTGTATATTATTTGACAATATGCCAGCATATTATAAGTAACTAGGAGAGATGACCAATATGGCAAAATCCCAAAAAGGAGTATCTAAGAATTCGCCTAAGACTGACAGGGAGAAGAGAGTAGCAGCAGCTGCACGGGCTAAAGCATTGCGCGAAAAAGCTCTTGAGGCAAGTGAAAATTCTAAAGTGGGAAGACAAATTTCTGGCTTTATGGATTTTGTAAGAAAGCAGGGTGTAGTAGGGCTGGCGGTAGGTCTCGCTATTGGTACTCAGGCAGGAGCTACCGTGAAAACAATAGTTGAAGGATTTATTAATCCGATTGTTTCTTTCATAGTTGGCAGCCAAGAGGGTTTGCTTAATGCTAAGTGGAACGTAATAGGTCCAGATTCAGAGGCTACGAACTACTGGCTGACACTTGGAAATAGAACCTTGGTTATTAGCTGGGGATCCATACTATCTTCTTTAATTACTCTTGTAGCGGTTGCTGCCGTTATCTACTTTGTTGTCAAAGGTCTTGGTTTGGACAAACTTGATAAGAAAAAGGAATAGTTGGACTTGGGCGTGCATACAGGCTAGTCTAGCTAAGTCTTTAGTAGTGTATACTAAGCTCAATATAACAAAGGAGCTTGATAGATATGTATATCATTAAGATTTTAAAGCGCAGGGATGCTGCCTCTGTAATTGTGGCAATAGTTCTAGGATTTATACTACTTAATATATTGCAAATTGTTACTGCTAACTTGTCTACATTCCTAGCTGGAATTGATATAGTTGCAGAAAACCCATGGCGAGAAGGCGTAGTACGTCCGCTAATTGCATCAGCTCTAAATATAATTGCATTAGAGGCGTTTCTTAGGGTAGTAGTGCATGTTAGGCCATACTTCGTTCGCCGAGTTAAGAAGTCTAAATAGCATAATTGATTTTAAAAGGATTAAAATAAGTTAAAGATTAAGTTTAATTAGATATTAGACTTAATCTTTAAAGGCCTAAAAAAATAGAAAGACATAGTCTGAAAATTAAGATGAAGTTTTCTAAAAGAATAACAAAAACAGGTATTCTAATAATCAGTATATTAATCGTCATAGTATTGCTGATATCTTTTGCTTTTATTAACAAAAAAGAGGAGTCGACTAAAAACGAATCCCACAGTAATCACTCAAGTCAGAATGAGCCAGAAAGTGATGATAAAACTGTTACTATGCTGGCAACTGGAGACTGGATCGCGCACGACGCCATAAATGCGGCAGCTAAAACAGGTAGTGAATATAATTATTCATCTATGGTTACTGCCTTTAGACCTTTTTTTGATAAGGCGGATATTAATTTTTGCAATCTAGCTACTTTAGCTGGTGGAGTAGGGCACGGTATAAGTGGTTATCCGGTGTTTAATGCACCTGTTGAGTGGAACCGGGATATGCATAATTTGGGATGCAATTTAATAAATGCTGGAACCAATCACACTAACGATAAAGGGCAGGGGCCTATTACTTCTGAGCTTGATGATTGGGATAAGAAGGACATACTAGCTATTGCTGGTGCTAACCGTAGCGATGAAGAGCAAAATAAAGTTAGATATTTTGAAGTAAAAGGCATAAAATTTGCGTTCTTGTCTTACTCTACTTATTCAAACTCACCAAACCCCAATAGCTATAGCCTAAATCGCTTTCAGGAGCCGCTGGTAACTAATCAAATGACTGAAGCAAGATCAAATGCTGACATAGTAATAGTGAGTATGCGATGGGGTACTGAGTATTCGCCAGATATAAACTCGGCACAAGAAAGAGATGCTCAAAAACTTTCGGAACTAGGTGCTGATATTGTACTTGGTCACGGTCAGCATGTTTTAGGACCGGTTAAGAGACTTAGCGGGCAGGAGGATAGGCAGACTATCGTATGGTATGGGCTTGGTAACTTTTTAAACGCCCAGCTGGAAATCGAAACCTTGACTGGCTGCGTGGCTCAATTTGAATTTGATACTACGACCAAGAAGGTCAGTGGCACTAGCTGCTTGCCGTTCTACCAGCACTATGATTGGACGGCTGAGGATAGGGCGGCAGAAAGACTTATGAATCGTAGTAATTTTTCAATAATGCCTTTATTTGATGCGAATGAGTCTATAGCTAAATCGGGGCTGGGTACTACAGTAGAAGAACAAACGCGACGGATAGATAATTTAGTTAATAGCTTTACTGAAGTGCCAGTTATAAATAAATTGTAAGTACGATTCATAAAGAAAAAATGGGCCGTAGCTTTATGCTACAACTATGGTTCCTTAGCAGAGATGAATCGTAAAAATGAGTGAATTAATGTGATTGTGCTGCAGGCCTGGGCGGTTTGTTTTGGTGGATTTTGTTCCCACATATTTCACGCGCCCAGGCCTCTGACAGCTACATGGCAGTACCAAACAGCAGTGGCTTCGCTGATCGCTCGCGGAGCATCTTGATCGTCTTGATCGGTCTGATGAACAGGTAGATACCTCCTGGGGCGGTTAGGATGGCTGCCAGTGCTGCTAGCGCCATCATCACTGCGGTGCCCTTGATTGCTTTCTTCACATTGCTCCTATACTCATCGTATCTGCTCTGCACAGATAGTTTAATAATGGCATAAAATAAAGGAAATGTCAATACTATTGTAGTTTGCTTTTTGTTACAAATAATCAGGTGCTGCTGGAAGCTCAAAGAATTCTTCAAGAGTTAATATGCTAGTTTTATGCATCTCATTAGCTAATTCCTTGCCAACATAGCGTAAATGCCACGGCTCGTAGGAATAGCCGGTTATATTCTCTTTATCCTTAGGGTAGCGAATAATAAAACCAAATTTATAGCTATTATCTATTAGCCATCTGCCTTCAGGGGTATTTTCAAAGCAGGTTTCTAAATGACATGTTTGGCTGGTAGAGGTAGCGTCAAAAGCTAATCCGGTTTGGTGTTCGCTTGTACCTGGCCTGGCACTCAGTCTGTCGGCCGATGCTTGACCGTCTTGAGCGACATAAGTGTTATAGAATTGTCTTTGCAAGGCTTCAGATCTGTAGCCGCTGCCAAACACTAGAATTACACCCTCAGCAGAAGCTCTATCAAACATTTCCTTTAGAGCAGGCTCTACCTTGCTGCTAATTTGCATCTGCTCTACCCCAGACAGGCGTCGTTTAACATCTGGAATTAAAAGGTCGGCCGGTTCATACCCAGGAGGTAGGGGCCGGGTCTTATTTACTACCCACCAATCACTCCCTGGCTGATCCAAAGGATACTTAGCTTTATTAAACGAGGCTTCTGGTTCAGTTTCTTCTTTATCTGGAGATAATTGCGATTGTGACTGCTCAGTACTTGAACCGGTGTTGGTATTAAAAATATCTTTAAACTTCATCAGCCCAAATATGCCAGCAAGCAATAATAATATTATGCCCAAAACGATTAATATTTTCTTCTGCATAACAACATTTTACCCTAGTTTAGACATAACAGACAGCTAGCTTATCAGTTAGCATGTTTATAGTGTTACAATATGAAGCAGCAATGAGTATCACCCAGATTAAACCTACTAAGCTACTTTGGATGGATCTTGAGTTCACAGGTTTTGAGTATGACAAGGACGTAATATTAGAAGTATCTGTTGAAGTGACTGACTTTGACTTTAATACTCTTGGCAGTTATGAAGCAAGAATTAGTAATGATCCTACCATTTTAGTTGAAAGAATGAAGTTAAATACCTTTTGGCAAGATCATCCTGAAAACAGAGATAATTTTTTAAATCATAATGAAGAAGGCAAGCCTTTAGCAGTAGTTGAAAAAGAGCTAATAGAATTAGTGGAACGTCATTTCGGCTCTGAGCCGGCAATACTTGCTGGCAATTCTATACACTCAGATAGAGCTATGATTAAATCATGGTGGCCAGCACTAGACCTCAGGTTGCATTACCGGATGCTAGACGTAACAAGCTGGAAAACATTATTTCTTGGAAAGTATGGAATAGAATATGAAAAAGCCAATAATCATCGTGCATATGATGATATCCAAGAGTCAATTGCAGAACTGCAGTTTTATTTAGAAAAACTGCCTCAGCTAGTGAATTCTAGGAATTAAACATAACCAAAATTAGCTATATAATAAAGTTGAAAAAACTTCTCTAGTCTAGTATAATAGCTTTTAATTTATAGTTATTCTAGGAGTTTAGTTTTTATGGCAATGCAAGCTGAAATGTCTTTTGAAGGCGCTACGAGAAGCCCAGAAAGGGCAGCCCATGATTATCTTCGATCGTCTTTAGATGAAATTATCAGATTACGATTCAGCCAGCCTGGCCACAGAGATTCTGATTGGAGCTTGGCACAATATAATGCTTTCGATGCAATACACCAATACGCAGACGCTTATGGAATTGGTACTGATGAGGAAGGATTAAAGCAAAGACGTGATTTTGCAGCGGCTCTTAATGTTGATGTTTACGAAGGACTTAACCCGCTAGAAGAGCGTTGGTCGCCACAAAGTAAAGATAGGTTTATAGGCAATCCTATAGGCTTTACTGCAAAAAATGGGGTAACTTCTAAAGAGCATATGACCTCTGAAGTCCTAAAAAAGTTTGATAGCTTTATTGCAAATAGAAATAACAATACCGTAGGTGGTAACGCTGACCCTAGTCAATCTGTACTTAAAGCTTCCAGGGTCATGCCTCCTAACGATATGCCTAAAAGTGCCGAATCTACTGCTGAACGAAAATCTAGGCCGGGAAGATTAAAGCGTTTTGCGGTTAAGGCTTTAGCTGTAGTTGCATTAACTGGCACAGTAATCTTTGGTGCAAGCAGGTGTGCGGATAATGATAAAGGTGAGACAATTCCCGTAAACGATGATTTGCCAGCAGCGACATTTAATACTACTACCACTTCTACGGTTATTACCAGTACTACGCTTGCCCCTAATATAGACTTGTCTACACCACAAAGCTCCTCTAGCGATACTTCTAATGAGGGTAGTAGCATTGTTGATCAGAAAATGGCGATGGAAGGATCAATTAGTACCTCAAGGGTCGTATTTATAGAAAAAGGCAGTAATGTCTGGGAGTCCATAAGAAATAGTACTGACAGCACTAATATTTCTCGTGCAGAACTAGATAGTAGGATCGCTAAAGCAATGCAGTTTATAATTGCCGATAATCCTGATATCTCTGATATAGATCGAGTTTATGAAGGCAATGCCATTAATATTGGCCCAGAAGCAGTAGCAATACTGGAAGGTCTAAGCTCTTAGACTGTTACAATAAAATCATGATTGAGCATAGTACTGTTGAAGAATATATATTAAGCATGGCTAATGCTTATATAGATTATCCTTTTGGAGAAGAAGTTGCTGTATATAAAGTAGGTGACAAGATGTTCGCCTTAATACAAGAAAATAAGATACCTGTTAAATTAAGTTTAAAATGTGATCCGCAACTCGCCAAGCTGCTTCGAGATAAGTACGAAACAGTTATGGAGGGCTATCATTTAAATAAGAAACACTGGAATACAATACTTTTGACCGGGCAATTATCTTGGGAGGAAGTAAAAGATTTGATCAGGCATAGCTACATACTTGTAACTGAAGGCAAGGATGCAAGCGCACCTACAGTTAAAGACTAATTACTTAAAGCTGTATATATGGTAGCGGCGAAATCAGATATGGGCGTAGGTGAGCCGGAGCCTTGCCCAAGTATGGCTACTGCAAATTTACGTCCATCCGGCAAAGTCATAATACCAATATCGTGATAATTAATATCTTCATTCCAGCCAACCTTTGTTTGCCATTTTGCTTCTTTGGCTCCAGATTGCAAGCCCCGCTTGTATTTAGCCTCTTGGGTTAGCATGGAATCTAGCAGGAATTCTGTATTTTCTTCGTTTAGATCACGTCTTTCAATAATGTGCTGAAGGATTAAAGCTGAATCATGGGCTGTAGTTTGTATTCCGTTAAATGTTGTGCCAGTCATTCCCATGTCTGCGACTCGTTTATTTAGCACCGTCTGTCCAATATCGGCCATCATTGCCTCGCCGCAAGGACTGTGTGATTCACGAATCATTTTATCAATGCACTCTTTGCTTGTTATGCCGCCCCATAATATCTCATCAGGGTTTCTGTCATTATTTTGTATATCTAGAAGAGACAGGTAAGCTACAAATTGTTTGTACAAGCTCGCTGCAAAGTACTTTTTATCTGCTTGATGTTGAGCAACGGTGGATTTTGATTGGGCATCATATATTACTATACTGTAATCGGCATTCTGTCGTTCAAGCCATTGATCTACTATTGGCTGCAAATCAATAGGTGTATATTCAGGCTGGTTATTATTGTTGCTTTCAGCAGTCTGAACGGCATTTTCTTTTGGAGCTTCAGCTTTATTCCCGCCAAATACTAGCCAGCCGATTAGGCTGGCTGTAATTAAAATGGCTAAAACTGCAATAATTGATATTTTGCTTTTATTGTTTGGTTTGGGGTTTTTATAATGATAAGCCATATTAAATAGTATACAGGCTTAAATAGCGACGTCTAATTGCCATGATTCAAACGAATTTTAATATGCGTTATACTTAAATTAGCATGAAAAGGTATAAGCTAGACGGGAGGCAGCGAGCTGATCGTAAGCCGGTAATAACATTATTATTGGCATTGTTTATTATTGGCTTAATTCTGGCCGGGTATTTGTTTATTGTTAAGACCGATGATGCTCCCACGGAAAATTCTGTATCGAGCGGTAGTCCATCTATTGAGCCGAAACCTGAATTGGTCAAAGGACGTTATTTATTTAATGGGACAATAGTTCTTGCTCGAATGGTGGAGCGGGCAGCAGGTAATGATTTAAGCCAACCATTTTCTGGACTTCATACCTTTGAGCCTGAAAAATACGATACCATGACTCTTGATTGGGAATGCCCCACTACTGAAGACATTATTCCCTACGAGACCCAGGTAAGCAGTTTGCTATTTAATTGTCATAAAAAATGGCTTCCTGAAGTAGTAAAGCATTTTAAAGTCGTTAGTTTAGCTAGCAACCATACTAATGATTTAGGGGAAGATGGCTATCAGGAAACTCAAAAAAACTTAAATGAAGCTGGCATTCAGACTTATGGAAGCTATGACCCATCGGTAGCTGAAGACGCCTGTGAAGTCATTGGCTTACCCGTCAGAGTTAAAATGCCGGATGGAAGAGAAGACCCTAGCACGCTGCCAATAGCATTTTGTAGCTGGATGTATTTTGGCCGCGAGCCTAGAGCTGGCGAAATGGAAGTAATGGAAAAATTTGCAGAGATTATGCCAGTATTTGGGTTTCAGCATACCGGAGTTGAATATCGTAATCCGGCAGGCCAAGACCAGATTAACGTAGCTAGGAAAATGATAGACTTAGGAGCGGAATTTTCCATAGGTAATAGTCCGCATTGGGTACAGAATGGCGAAGTCTATAAAGGCAAGCCGATATTTTATTCAACTGGCAATTTTATTTTTGACCAGATTGACTACGAGACCATGAGAGGCTTAAGCATAGATGTTGAAATGGAAATACCGTATAACGAAACAGTAGCTCAATGGTTGGAACTTGCAAAAGAATGTAACCCTAACCAAAGGCATGACGACTGCTTAAGCCAAGCGAGAGATAAGGGATTAAGCAAATATGAAATTAAATTTACATATGACGTAGTGGGCAGTTCTGGCGGATCACGGCGTGTTACTAAAAAGGCTGATGAAGTGTTGCAGAGGGCAATAGAAGAACGGGTTGGCTGGGAATCTATGAAGACCGAGCTTGGCCAGACGGACGACAATAATTAGTTTGTTCGCCGACTATAATACT
>CAZHAQ010000002.1:0-39891 GCA_964529785.1 uncultured Candidatus Saccharibacteria bacterium | reverse complement strand
TCTTTCGTTGATGGCAATCTGACTAGACCGCGTGCTAAAGCTAACGGTAGTAGCAAAGCCTTTTGTGCCAGGAGATAGGGCATCCTTTATTCCTATGTCTGCAACACGGATAATTTCCTCTTGCCTGGCTACTAGATTTTTAAGATTTTGCGCATTAGCTCTGCTTTCTGCAGACATAAAATAAGATACTGCTGAAGCCGCAATTACCAATAGCAGCAACCCCCCGACTACAATAATGATTCTAGATTTCATAGATCCACCAAGCATCGGCTGCTTGGCAGGCTGTCCAGGATTTGTAATGAATTCATAAGGGTTGGGCTGGTTTTGTTGAGGCATGGGTTCCATTAATAATAAGCATAACATAAATGAGCATTCTACATTATTGGCAGGGCGTAAAAAACTAATTCATAAATAACTCTTGACAAATAAGCAAAAGCGTAATATAATGCAATACAGTTCAATCAAAGAATAAAAATTACAAAAAACAGGCAAATAAAAATGTTAAGTATACTAACCGCATATCGCATCAAGGCATCTATCTGGTTCCGCCAGATGTATATGCCAGGTATTCGCGGAGCGGCAGCAATATTATTAATTAACCTGCTAGTTGCTTTGACAATTAAAATAGCAGCTTGGCGCATAGCAAAACTGGCTTTACAGACTCCAGAAACTGCAGTCAGGCCTATACGACGTCGCGTTTCCTACGTGAGCAAGTAAGTTTAAAATGAACGAAACTTTAGTACCGATATCTTCCGAACATCTCCCAAGCTTACCAGAGGTTGAAGGCGTAGAAGTAATGGCCCATTATCCGCTAGACCATAATTCAGAATTCGGGACATATATTAGCCAGCTTCATAAAGGGATACAGTCAATTACTAAAGAGGGACAGACTGACTTAGCGGGTCCATATACTTTGAGTAACGATGATCATAAAATATTAGTTAGTATGCAGAAATTAAGTAATAGTTATTTTGGCTTGCGCGATCAATTGATAAGTATTGTTGGCGAAGACGGGAGGTCGTCTGAACTAACTTTTAACAGGTATAATTTAACTATTAGATTAAATTATCTTGAAAGCGATATGCAATCAGCAACTCTGGAATCACTGGAAGCTGCAAGCGATGCTGTTAGCCAGCTATTAGCAAGACCAAATTATGGCAACTAAAAATAAGCATAACTAGACCCTATTAATTAAAACCTATAGTCTATAGATATGGATCCTGCAGGAACCGCGATTAATCATGCGCACTTGGAAAGAGAAAAGATTACTAGCTTTTCGTACTTGGATTGCCTTGAGAAAGCAGGGCTGATTTAGTCAGTATGGATGCTGTCGGCGAAATTAAAGCAAAGCTTTCAATTGAAGACGTTGTAAGTGAGTATGTCCAGCTAAAACGAGCAGGACGTAATTTCAAAGGCTTAAGTCCTTTTACTTCAGAAAAAACTCCCAGTTTTATAGTAAGTCCAGAGAAGCAAATTTGGCATGACTTTAGCAGTGGCAAGGGCGGGGATATGTTTACCTTCATTGAAGAAGTGGAAGGTTTGGATTTTCGTGGCACCTTAGAACTTCTTGCCCGCAAAGCGGGCGTGGACCTTGAACAATTTAAAGGTTCATCGGCTAAAAATAATCAGCAAAAAAAGCGATTATACGAAGTTCTAGAATTGGCAGCTAGGTTTTATCAAACACAATTAAAAGCTAATAAGCAGGCACTAGAGTACCTTTTAAAGAAGCGTGCATATAACAAAGAGACATTATTAATGTTCAGGCTCGGTTATTCACCAAACAATGGGGATGCATTGTACAAATTTTTAAAAGGTAAGGGCTTTGATGATTCTACTATGGCTAAAGCCGGGCTGATTACTAAAAGATACCGTGGTTACGGAGATATGTTCAGAGGCCGTATTATGGTGCCTCTGAGTGATGCTAGCGGAAGGGTTGTGGGATTCACGGCTAGACTGTTAGCAGAAGATGATAATGCTCCAAAATATATAAATACACCTGCAACTCAGCTATATGACAAAGGTCGTCAAGTTTACGGCCTCCATTTAGCCAAAGACAGTATTAGAAAAAGCGGCTATAGCGTGGTAGTTGAGGGCAACCTAGATGTTATAGCCAGTCATCAAGCTGGTGTACGGAATGTGGTTGCAGCTGCTGGCACTGCCTTGACGGAATCACACCTAAGGGACCTAAACAGGTTTGCTGGAGATATAAGATTTGCTTTTGACAGCGACGGAGCTGGTATTAGGGCAACCGAACGGGCTATACCGCTTGCTGCCAAAGTTGGTGTAAATGTCAGTATAATAACGATTCCAGATGGAAAAGACCCGGATGATCTTGTCCGCAAAGACCCTAAGCTTTGGCAGGCCGCTATAGATTCTCCTGAGTACGCCGTGGACTGGCTAATAAGTAGGTATAAAAGCGAATTAGATATAGACACCGGGAAGGGGAAACGAGAATTTACAGATGTTATCTTAAAAATAGTTCGAGAATTACCTGATAAGGTTGAACAGGATCACTATATTTCTAAGCTGGCTAAAATAATTGAAGTTAGCCCGGATGCTATTCGTTCCAAGCTACAGTCACCTAGTGCACAGCCAGAAAAGAGGTTGAAAAAAGCTCAGCAGACAGAAAAAGATAATAAGCAGACAATTGATCAGCGTAATGCAGAGCAGCATATTTTAGCTTTAATTTTAATGCAGCCAAAATTACGCAAGCAGGTAAATCTTTTGGAGTTGGCGATGTTTAGCCAATCTCAGGCAAAAGAATTATATAAGTTTATTTCTGACCACCCGGATTTCACTGGACAGCCTGATCAAATTAAATCATTGCAATCCATTGCCGATTATGTAAAAATTATTGTATTACAGTACGATGAATTATATCGCACGCTCGAGTTTAATGAGCTTCAGTACGAAGCCGCTCGATTGCAAGAACGCCTAGTAGCGCATTATGTAAAACACCAAAAGCAGTTAGTTAGTCAGCAGCTGGGAGCAGCTAATGACGAAGAAGTAAGACGGCTATTAACAGCTGATAAAGAGCTGAACAACTTACTAAAAAAAGCTAAAGATCAAAGCTCTCAAATAAACTTATAAGTAAGAAAATTAATAATTCTATTATTAAGACTGGAGTAATTTATGGCAGATGATAAGGCAAAGCAAGCAGCTTTAGCAGAGTCCAAGAAAAAGCTTATTGAAAAAGGTAAAAAAGAAGGAAAACTTGATCAGAGAGATATTTTTTCGCAGATTCCTGATGTACCTGAAAATGTTGATCTTCTTGATCAGCTTTATACTGAGCTTGGAGAGGAAAATATTGAACTAATTAGTGCAACCGAGCCTAGCGTTGAGGACTTTAGCGATGAATGGGCCGGTGAAGACGGTGAAGAAATAGTTATTGAAGATAAAGTTTATTTAGACGATATTGCAGATGATTCAGTCAGGTTGTACCTGCGTGAAATCGGTAAAATTCCGCTACTTACCGCTGAGGAAGAATTAGCCCTGGCTCAGCGAGTTGTGGCAGGCGATAAAAAGGCTAAAGATCAAATGGCTGAAGCAAACATGCGTCTAGTCGTAAGCATCGCTAAGCGCTATGTTGGTCGTGGCCTTGATCTGCTAGATCTAATTCAGGAGGGCAATACTGGGCTTCTTAGAGCTGTAGAAAAATTTGATCCAGATAAAGGTTTTAAGTTCTCAACTTATGCTACGTGGTGGATTAGACAGGCGATTACACGTGCAATTGCTGATCAGGCGAGAACTATTAGAATCCCTGTTCATATGGTCGAGACGATTAATAAGTTGCTGCGAACACAGCGTCGCTTAACTCAGGATCTAAACCGTGAACCTACCAATGAAGAAATTGCCAAGGCTATGGAAATTGATGTAGAAAAAGTCGAGCATATTATGAAGATCAAGCAAGACATTTCAAGTCTTGATGCAAGTGTGCGAGACGATGAGGAAGACAGTGTGTTAGGCGACTTTATTGAAGATGAAGATACTGTTACCCCTGAAGAGTCTGCGGCCGGACAATTGTTGAAGGAGCAGGTTAAAAACCTTCTCGGCGGTCTGACTGAAAGAGAGCAAAAAATATTGAAACTTCGCTTTGGTTTAGATGATGGCAAGAGCCATACCTTAGAAGAGGTCGGACAAGAATTTAGCGTAACTCGTGAACGTATTAGACAGATTGAAGCCAAGGCACTTGCTAAACTGCGTAAGCACAAAGACAGTAAGAAACTACTAGACTACATAAAGTAATAAACGGACTCTAACACCATATCTTTATTGCATAATGGGATATGCTTTTAAGCTAGTTAGGCAAGAAACCTGTATCTAAGAGGATATTGTCCAATTCATTAAGCATGGAAATTGGATCTTTTGAGTTATTTACTGTGTAATCAGCTATAGCAATAGGCCCGCCTTTTTCTATGTTCTCTATCTCTGAAAATTCTCGAGATATAACTTGTTCTTTTGTAAATGGTCTTACGGGGCGGTGTGCCAGTCGCTGATGGCGTAAATGTCGGGGTGCTGTAATGGCAATGAATAACGCCTTGTCACCGTAGTATTCCTGAATTATCTTGTATTCAGTCCAGCTGTACAGTCCATCAGCCACAACTCGGCTATTTGACTCAAGTAGTTTATCAATCTTTGGGATTATGCGCTTAGCGATTGCACCCATTCCATCTTGTTCTCTGAATTCTTCGCGAACCACTTTCTCAAGCGCTTCGCTAGTCTCTCCATTATTTCGTCTGCGTGTTTCCTCAACTACGATTCCTCCGAAGTAGACGGAGGGTATATTTTTAGCTTCAAGATGCTCAACACAGGAGCTTTTGCCGGCTCCCGGCATGCCAACTAAGAACAAAACTGAGGGTGAGGTATGAGTATTTTTATTCATAACCAAGCTATTGTAACAGGGTAGAGGAAGTAGTACAAAGAAAAACTGACAGTATAACTATATTGACAAAAAAGCATAAGTGTGATAATCTGTATATGTTAACTTAAAAATAAAAATGCTAGACGAAAAAAATAAGACACCAGTACTACCTGAACTGCCGCCTGATAGCGATCAGATGTCTGACTATATAGACCGACATGAGGATGGGGAATTACAATTGACTGCTTCTGTTGAGTTGCTGCCAAATTTTGCTAGCCTCTCACCTGAAGACAGGTCCGCTTTAAATAAAGAAAGACGAAATCGCTCTCGTAGTGCAGCAGAAGAAATTACAAAACTACTTGCACATAAAGAAGCAATAAGGGAATCCCTTGTAGACCCCGTTACAAGTTTAAGAAACCGCAAGGCATATAAACAAGAAGCGCCAGCCATTTTTAATCGTGTAAAGGCCGGAGAGTTAGCGTGCATCTATTTTGATCTTAATGGTTTGAAAAGAGTAAATGATACTTTAGGCCATAAAGCTGGCGATAGTTATCTTCGTGCTGTAGCAGATTCGCTTAAGAGAAGTTTAAGACCAACAGATCTTATATATAGAGTAGGGGGCGATGAGTTGTTAGCATTATTAAACGGACCTATGGATAGCGCCTCTGAGGATTTGATAATAGATCGTTTAAAAAATGAATCCGCCGAAGCTGTAGCTGGCCTAAACTTACCAGAAGAAATGTACCCGGGTCTTAGCGCAGGAATGTCAATAAAAGCCGAAGATGATGATCTTGCCACGTTCATAGAGCGGGCGGACGCTAATTGTGAAGAAGATAAAAAAGAATTCTATAGAAATCTCAAAAGTATTACCGGCCAAGACTTACGCAGATAAAAATTTGTTACCTATTAAAGATTTGCTATAGCATACCAATGCAATAAACCAATTCACAGACAGCATATTTTGCTTATGTCTTAATTGAGCCTGCCAAGTAATAAAGGAGGTACTTTGTATGGTATCAATAAGGCAAATTAATCCAGTTGCTAGAGCGGTAGTGGTTATCGCAGCTGTGATGGCTCTAGTAACAAGTGTAACATTTGCGGCATTACAGTCGCAGGCGACATTAACAAATAACTCAATATCCACGGCAACAGCCGGATTAAAACTATGGAACGGTAGTAGTTTTGAGTCAACAGCACCAGGCTTTACAGTTACAGGTCTAGTCCCTGGCGAATGGTCGGATGATTATAATTTTTATTTCCAGAATGATGGTGAAGGTCCGCTATTCTTGACAGCTAATGTGCCTCAAGAGCCCGCTCTGCCAGAAGGTATGGATAGCTATGGCTTTACAGGCTGGGAAAACCTAAAAGTAGCATTTAAGGGCTACTGTGCACCGAATAGTGGTGAGCGTAATAATGCAGTTGAGCTAAATCGTAATAGGAGAGATAAGAAGGATAATGAAAAGCATGCTAACTCATATCTAGTTAAAACTGATATGGCCGCTTTACTGGCTGGAGAAGTTGAGCTGCCTTGCGGTCCATTGGCAGAAGGTGCAACTGGTGATTCAAATACCCCAGGTACAGCAGGCAACTATAGCGTGAGCTTTAAGCTAGTCTCTGACGCAGTCAATGAGCAATCAGCTGGAGTTGGCAACTTTGATGTTGTATTCAACGGCTCACTTTCTGAACGGAACTAAAATAATCTAATATAGTTTTGGATAAATATTATGGATTCATGGCGAGTTATTAGGCAGCTAGTGTCAATAGGAATAATAATATTTCTAGCCATAGTTGGCGTTATGCTGTGCATGCTATTAATAGGAGGATCAAAGTTGATGTCCGTGCAAAGCGGTAGTATGCAGCCGTCAATCCGTCGTGGAGACTTAATAAGTGTAACTAACACCCCCACTCGCGATTTAAGAGTGGGGGATGTAGTTACTTATAAAAATCAGCCATCAGGTGAAATGATAACTCACCGAGTAGTAGCTTTAACAGGGGATATGTCAGGCAGGATAGTTACAAAGGGAGATGCAAATGCTCAGGCCGATAAATCAATTATGCCTGCACAAATAGTCGGCAGAGTAGACCGTAAGATCCCTTTAATAGGCTATGCAATTGACTTTATTAAACATCCCATAGGACTGATAGCAGTTGTATATTTGCCGGCTTTAGTAATTGTTATTCATGAGGTGAAACAGCTGACTTGGCATTATAGAAAAAATCAAATTTATACTCTCGGCTCAAGATAGCTTATGTTTTCGTTAGTATGTTTTACAGAGTATACTGTTACCTATGGCGGAAAAGCGCAAAAAGCTAGCAATTATAGATGGTAAATCGGTTTTTTATCGCGGCTATTATGCTATGCCAAACTTAAGTACTAAAGATGGTACCCCAACTGGTGGCGTTTATGGATTTGCCGCTATGAGCCTAGAACTTATAAAAAAGTATGATCCTGAATATGTCGCAGTAGCATGGGATAAACCTAAAACAAATATTCGTAAACGACTTGAGATATACCCAAAGTATAAAGCGGGGAGAAAGGCTGCGCCGCCAGATTTCTATGCCCAGATTCCAATATTGCACGACCTGCTTAGAGCTTTTGGCTGGCCTCTTTATGAATTGGATGACTACGAAGCTGATGACATAATGCATACCCTGGCAAAGAAAGCAGATACTGCCGGATTAGACACAATGTTGATAACCTCTGATCTGGACGCGCTTCAAAGCATTAGCCCGAGTGTGCACGTTTATGCTTTAAAAAAGGGTTTTAGCAATATAGAAAAGTTTGATATTGACTATTTTGAACAAAAGCATGGAATTGATGTGGAGCAATTCTTAGATTTAAAATCACTAAAAGGCGACAGCTCCGATAATATTCCCGGTGTACCTGGTGTGGGTGAAAAGACAGCAGTTCAGCTGCTCAAAGATTATAAAACCCTAGATGGTATTTATGAAAACCTAGTATTAATTAAGGACTCAATTAGAAAAAAATTAGAGGCTGGACGAGATTCGGCTTATTTAAGCAGGCAGGTTGCAAAGCTATATGATGACGCTCCGGTTGACCTTGATCTGGAGTCCATGGATACACGAGATTTAGATGTAGTTGCTTTAAAGACTTTGCTGCAAAGTCTTGAATTTAGAAGTCTGTTAAGAAATCTCCCAGACTATATGAAAGTAAAAGAGGATACTGCTAATTCAGATGTCGAATATCATTTAGCTGGGAGTATTGAACCACTAAAGACGATCATTGTGGATGATGGTAAAAAATTATCCAAGTTAGAAGTTTCCGAAGAGATGATAGTTCATGGCTTATGTGCTGGATCTCATGGACGCAAACCACAAGTAATCATCTTGGCAAATGATAAAACGGCCTTTGCTATAAAAGTGGATAATATTGATCGTCAAGAATTGCTTGCAAAGCTTAGCGGGTTAAGGAAGATTGTCGGCTATGATTTAAAATCATCATACAAAGCTCTAATAGACCTAGGCCTTACCCCCTTGCCGAGTGTAAGCCATGACGTGCATGTTGGAGCATTTATTATTGACCCCCTAAGACGAGATTATTCTTTGGGCGAACTTGCTTTTTCTAGCCTGGGTTATGAAAGTTCTAGTTTAAATGAGTTATCTCCAGAAGAGCTAATAAATCGAGCAGGAGAGTTTGCAGCTGCAATATGGGCATTAAGAGATTTTCAGTCCGAATCTGTCAGTGAACTTACAAAAGTTATCCAGCTTTTAGATCAGGTTGAATGGCCAGTAATTCCAGTTCTTGCAAAGATGGAATATGAAGGGATAGCCCTAGATAAGGGATATCTATCTGCTATGAGTAAAGATTTATCAGACAAGATAAGCGATATTGAACAAACAATATACGGTTATGCGGACAACGAATTTAATATTTCAAGCCCAGGCCAATTGTCGGACATATTATTCAATAAACTGAATTTACCTATTGAATTTACCAAAAAAGGTAAAACTGGGAATTATTCTACCGCAAGCGAAGTGCTGCAAAAACTACGCGGACTTCATCCTATTATTGAGCATGTAGAACAGTACAGAGAATATACTAAACTAAAAAGCACTTACGTAGACAGCTTGCCTAAACTCGTAGATGCTAATGACAGACTGCATACAACTTTTAATCTAACTACTGCAGCTACTGGACGACTAAGTTCGGTAGACCCAAATTTACAGAATATTCCAGTACGGACTGAACTTGGAAAGAAGATTCGAAGAGCTTTTGTGGCGGGCGAGGGAAATGTATTTGTCAGTGCAGACTATAGCCAGTTCGAGCTGAGGATTGCAGCCGCTTTAAGCGGAGACAGCACAATGATAGAGGCATTTAATAATGATCAAGACATCCACAGGCTTACAGCTGCTGCCGTATTAAATATTAATCCTGAAGAAGTCACAAAAGATATGAGGTATCGGGCAAAAGCAGTTAATTTTGGTATTTTATACGGTCAAGGGCCTCATGGACTAGCTGCAGTTACCGGGATGAGTTTTTCTGAATCAAGAGAATTTATAGAAAAGTACTTTTTGATACGGCCAAAGCTTAAAGAGTATATGGATAGCCTGCGTGAACAAGCTAAAAATAAGGGATTTGTGGAAACCCTACTTGGCAGACGGCGACCGACGCCTGATGTTCAGAGTAGTAATTTTATGGTACGCGAAGCAGCTTACAGGCAAGCTATAAATATGCCAATACAGGGTACAGCCGCAGATTTAACAAAATTAGCCATGGTAAAGATACAGAATGAGATTGATAAAAACTTTGGCAAAAAAGAGCTGGAGCAAATGCCCAAGCAATTACTGCAGATTCACGACTCGATATTAATAGAATGTCGCGATCAAGACGCCGAGCTAGTTGGAAAAATAATGAAAGAATCAATGGAGAGTGTATATCCTGATATGGGCGTCAAGATCAAAGTAGATGTTGACCAGGGCACTAACTGGGGAGAGATATAAGAGCGGGCTTGATGACGACTGAATATAGGTTAAGAGATTTTAATTCAGACGAGCTTAATGAAATTGAACAAGAATTAGGTCCGGACGGACCAGGTGTTGTAAGGGTTGGTAATATACTAGCTGATGACTTTCAAGATGAACTAATTGAAGAATTAGAAGATCCATCTCGGGTTATATGGTGGGATTCTGGAGATAATTACGCCAACGGCAGAAAAGTAAAAATTATACAGAATCATGATGCATTTGCCTTAAAGCTTTCAGCAGGCGATCAAAGCCAATCGCTTAGGGTTCCAAGAATGCTTGAACTTAAAGAAGGGGTGCAAACTAGGATAAATACCCTTGGCAATATCTTTCCAAGCCTGCTTACTTGGCAGGCTGATGAAATGTCTTATCATCGCTATTACGATGAAAAAGTAGGATTGTCATATCATCGGGATAATATCAGATTCACTGGTCTAATAGCAGTTGTCTCAGTTTTAGGCGAATGCGACTTTAATGTGGTTGATCGCCAGCCTGTATCGGCTGACTACGATGAGGAGCTTGACGAGGAGGTTGTAGTTGAGTGGGATGTAAGAGAGGTGCATACAATACCAACATTCCCAGGAGACTTAATTCTTACTAGGGCGACTGGTCTATTTCCTGGAATGTCTGAAGCAGAAAGGCCCGAGCATGCGGTTGTTAATATTAGAAAACTGCCTAGGATATCATTTATGCTCCGAGAAAATTCCAGGCCCATAGATACTAATTATGGCTTTAAATATTACAATTGGCCTACAGCGTAGCTAACATAGAATGGTGTGCAGCAACATCATGAACTCTTAAAAATTTCGCACCAGACTTAGCTGCTTTTATACCTGCTTGTAAGTTTGGCTCAATATCACCTCTGGCTTGGCCTAAAAATCTCTTACGGGAATACCCTATCATTACCTCATAGCCGGGTACGTGACGTGCAAACTCCAGTAGCTGTCTATTAAGCTTATTAGTTTTACTAAAGCCTATTCCAGGATCCAATATTATGTTGTGTCGTTCAACCCCGTCAGATGTCAGCAGTTCAACATTGGCAAATAATTCGTCTAATACTTGCTGAACACTATTTATAAGCTTCTTTTCATGGGCTTTTTGTATGTCTTGTCCTAGTGAAATAGGCATATGGCTCATGATGCATCTTAGTCCGAGCTCAGCCGCAGTTTCACGCATTCTCGGATTGCTAAATGTAGTTACATCATTAACTATGATTTTGCCGATTTCTGCTGCTCTTCGTACATTTTCAGGGTGGTAAGTATCTAGTGATATGGCATCGTGACTATATTCGCTTACAACAGCTTCTATTACGGGTTCAATCCTAACCCATTCTTCGTCAGCAGTAATCGGCGTGGCTCCTGGCCGCGTTGACTCTCCACCAATATCTACTATTGCCGCTCCATCAGCAAATAAATCTCTGGCGTGCTGCAAGGCATCTTCAGGTTCATAATAAAGTCCGCCATCACTAAAGCTATTAGGCGTAACATTTAAAATACCTACTAATTCCGTATTTATTCCCATATTATTAAGTATACAGGTCGTAACACTTCAAAATGCTTTTTATTTAGATAGGATCGTTCTTGAGCTTTAGTAAATACCCAAGGTAGCTGAAAATAAGATGAAAGATAAAACCAGTTACTAGTAGCAGGCTATACTGCAGCAAGCTGAGAGGGACTAATATCCAAGTAAAGATTATTGCCCCAATAATGTAGTCAATCTGGTCAAACGGAAACCAGCTTTTGCCTGGAGCTATACCTGCCTGTCTTTTAAAAAAGCTTTCAATCGCGTCACCTATCAAAGCCCCTGAGCCCAGCAGAAAACCAAGCAGCACAGGAGGCAGCTCAGTAAAATTTTGGCCATTAATTACTATGTCAGTATCATATGCGCGTAGGGCATACTGTTGGATGAATACCGTTACTATTGCTACTGCTATGCCGCTTAGTAAACCGCGCCATGTTTTATTTTTACCAAATATAAACTTACCTTTATATTTTAGGCCGAAATCTAAAGGAGTATTCCAATTTTTAATCCCAGGAGTAATCGAGGCTATTATAGGAGCTATATTAGCTAGTCCGGCACCAAGAAGGAACCAAAGGGCTACAATAAGATTATTTAATATCATAATAATGCTTTTCTTAGTTTATTATATTTTGGATATAAAATCGCTCTAATCGTGGGTCTACTAGAAACTAGCTTAGAATCTCTTAATAATTCAATCAAATTTTGTTTATTTGGTGTTTCTTTGACGATCGTATAACTTTGCCCCCAACCTGAGAAGCCATGTGCATCACTACTAGCACACATAGGAATATTATGTTTATTGGCAAATGATATAGTTCTACGCATATATTTTTTTGTTATTGCTCGTCCGTTTATGGCTTCTATGGCGTCTATTTGGCCTGCACACTTTATTAGACTGGATTCATTTATACCACTGCGAACTTTTTCATAAGGATGCGGGACGTATACTATTCCGTTTTGTTCTTTTATAAGATGGATTGTTTCTTCTAGAGAAAGCCAGTCTTTTATCTTAGATCTTATATATAAGCCGATAATTTCACCTTCTTTTGTTCTTATTTCTTGGCCAACTATAATTCTATTTCCATATTTTTTATTTAATTTTAAGGCCATATCAATAGTGCCGTGATCTGTAATCGCTACATAGTCTAATTTATTACTATCGAGCATCTTAAGATATTCTTCTTTGCTGATGCCACCGTCAGGAGAAGATGAAGAATGCGTATGAAGATCTATTTTAAACATTTTTTAAAAATCTGGAGATATTTACCAATCGATAAAATGCAGTATAGGTTGAAAGTACGGCAATTATCGCTAGCGAAAGTACAATTTGATCAGCAAATAAACCGAATATTAATATGGAAATTCTAATCTCAAAAGCTGCAAGTCCGTCTGCAAACATTTTATTAAGTGTAGTGTGGTTTATTTTTTTACCACTTGTAGCAACTGCTGACTCGCCTTTGGCCTTTACATAACTTACGCATAGAGAAGCGCCGCATGCGGCTACAGCTAAAAATGCCCACTTATAATGTTCAGAGCTACTTATATTGAATGCAGCTCCAGAATAAAGCAACACTTCTTTAAACCGGTCGGTTGATGCATCTAATAACATGCCACTGTCGCTAGATTTTTTCTGTAGTCTTGCCAGTGCTCCATCAAGCGCGTCAAAAAGTCCAAAAATAATCAGCAGTAGAGCGGCAACTTTCAGGATGTCGCTGGCTATTAGCGCCGCAATTGGCAGATGTAGCAAAAATCCAATAATAGTAATTTGATTAGGAGTAACTTTGCCACCGCTAAATCTATTTATTGCCACGGCAACTTTATCCATTTGCGCACGAATATATGTGCGGACATTATTTATAATTCGCATATTTACTTGCAATTATACATCACAACAATCTTAATTAGGTGTATAGCAGAAGGGAATACAGTAAAATTAGTACGCATTAGGAGTATCCAAAATGAAAATTGCAATTAGAAAAGTTAATAAACTCGCCACATTACCTGTATATCAGACTAAAGAAGCTGCAGGTGCTGATTTGTACGCGTGCCTAGAGAAGCCTATAAAAATTAGCGCAGGAGAGGTAAGGATAGTGCCGACTGGAGTGTCGATCGCCTTGCCAAAGGGTTTTGAAGGGCAGGTACGTTCTCGAAGCGGGCTGGCTGCAAAGCAATCTATAGCAGTATTAAATTCTCCAGGGACAGTCGACAGTGATTACAGGGGTGAGATAAAAGTAATTCTTATAAATCATGGCACAGATAATTTTACAGTTAACCACAATGATAGAATTGCCCAATTAGTAATTGCAAGACACGAGTCGGTTGTGTTTGAGGAGTCTGCCAAGCTAGATTTATCAGAACGAGGGGAAAGTGGATTTGGTAGCACCGGGAAGTAGAGTTAAATCAGCTCTTCCATTAACACCATAATTATGATATAATCATGAAACATAACTGGAGAAAATTGCTTGAAAGCTATTTTAGGATTTATAGCATTCGTAGTCGTAATTATTTTTGTACTTGTCCTTTTTATCAGGGGCGGTAGAGATAATCCCGCTCCGCTGGTAGACGACAATCGGCTTATTACTGCTGCTCAGTCTGATGCTGACTTCAAATTTAAAGAGTCGGGACCTATAGTAGCCGAGGAAAACCATTACAGAATTGAAATTTCAGTATCTCGCAGCAGGAGAACTATAGACGTGTATAGGGGGTACGATAATCTAAAGGTTGCTAGCAATAGCTTCGGTAATACTGAAGCCTCATTTGAACAATTTTTAAGTGCTCTAGATAACGCAGGATACAGAAATGAACGGAGAACCTCATTAGACAGCGAGGCGGGAGTATGTCCAAAAGGGAGGCGCTACGTAATGGAGTCTAATCAGTTTGGTGAAGAATATAGGCGATGGACGTCTAGCTGCCCGGACAGTGGAAATTTCGGAGGGTTATTTAGTGTCGTCAGGGAGCTGTATCAGCAGCAAATACCTGACTATACTACTTTTATAGCTAATACTCGCAAGGAAACTGGCTTAAAGATTTAATTCACGAAGATTATTTTGCTGGTTAGACTAATAATGTAGACTGGCATTATGATTAAAGCAATTATTTTTGACTGTTTCGGGGTTTTGGCTGAAGATGGATGGCTGCCATTTAAACGTAGATATATAGGCAAAAACACTGAACTTGCTGAGAAAGTTGCCGAACTGGGAAAACAGAATGATTTCGGGCTTGTAAGCCACAGTAAATATTTTAAAAAGGCAGCTGAATTAATCGGGGTAGACCAGCAGACTCTCAGGGATGCAGTAAGTAAACAAGTGCCAAATGCTGATTTACTAAATTACATTAAAGTCGAACTTAAACCTAAATATAAAATTGGGTTACTGAGTAACGCTAATTATGATGTGGTGCATAAACTCTTTACTCCAGCTCAAGCAGAGTTATTTAACGCTTCTGCTATGTCATATGAAACGAGACTTGTTAAGCCGGATCCCCGGATGTTTGAACTAATTGCAATTAGACTTGAGGTAGACGCCTCAGAGTGCATAGTGGTGGATGACGTTGAGCGTTATTGTATGGCTGCAAAAGACTTTGGCATGGAAGCTATTCGCTACAAAAGCTTTGAACAGTTTAAGGCTGAAATTAAAGAAAGGCTGATGGTATGAGAAAAAGCTTTAAAAAATTAGTAAGAGATAACATCCCAGATATTATAAAGAAAGATGGATTAATGCCCTCTATAAGGAAGTTGGATCCAGGCGAGTATATATTGGAAGTGGGCAAAAAGTTTGGAGAAGAAGGCAATGAATACGCCGAAGCAGAAACCAAACAGGAGAGGCTGGAAGAGTTAAGTGATTTGCTGCAGTTAATATATGATGCTGCTGAACATGACAAATCAACTATTAGTGAAGTTGAACAAATACGAGCAAAAAAATTAAATGAGAGAGGTGGATTCTCTCAAGGTATATTTTTAGAAAGTATTACTGATTAGATTAACCTATTCTAATGAAAATCTTTTTTTCAGTTTGTAATTCTTTTTTAAGCTTGTGTAGTTGTGGTCTTAAGCTGCCCGCCAGGCTAGCAGAGGGCGTGGTTATTGTTATAGAGCGAATTTGAACAATTACGCTAACTTCTGAATTAAAATTTCTCTTAACAAAATCTCTTATGAACACTACTTCAGCAGGTTGGTCAAAGTCTCTTTTAGCCATTATGTCTTTTATATTGTCCATCGCTTAAGTATCAGATATCAAAAAATTAATTTCAAGTATAATAAGGGTATGCCAGAGCTTCCTGAGGTTGAAACAGTCAGAAACGGACTGAGCAGATTGATTATAGGAAAAGAAATTGAGTCGGTTGAATATGATTGGCAGAAAAGTTTTCCTAATGCCTCAACTGATGTTGAGAAATTTTTAAATTCGAGCAAAGTTACTTCGGTCAGGCGCAGGGCAAAAGTATTAATTATTGATTTAAATACTAAGTATAGCTTAATTATTCACTTGAAGATGACAGGCCAATTGGTTTATGTAGATATGGGCATGAGGTTTGGTGCAGGCCACCCCTCAGATTCTCTCGTAGATAATTTACCTGATAAGTCTACCAGGGTGACAATACTTTTTAAGGATAGCAGCAGACTCTATTTTAATGATCAGCGTAAATTTGGATGGATGAAACTCATGCCCACGGTTGAAATACCTAATATAGATTTTTTTAAAAAAGTTGGCCCAGAGCCGCTAAGCGAAAATTTTACTCCCAGAAATTTCATAGATCGTATAAGACGACGCCCAAAGACAAGCGTAAAAGCTGCATTGCTAGATCAATCTGTAATTGCAGGGATTGGCAACATCTATGCAGACGAAGCATTGTGGGGGGCGAAGATCCATCCTGCCAGCAAGATCAACTCTCTTACAGATAATAAACTGAGCAAACTTTATCATGAAATAAGACATGTTCTAGCTCTCAGTATTGAAAAAGGAGGGTCTACTGATAGGAACTATGTTGATGCAGAAGGCAACAAGGGAAGCTATTTAACATTTGCCAGAGTTTACCGGCGGGAAGGCTTGCTATGCGCTAGATGTAATAGTGAAATCAAGAAAATCAGGGTTGCTGGTCGTGGTACGCATATTTGTGAAAAGTGTCAGAGGTTGGCCGAATGATAAGAGTCGTGCACGTAGCTGCTTCAATAAAGAGGCTTTTTATCCTTGTCGCATCAATTGCCTTAATTGTAATTATATATAGGATTTTATTACCAAATGAACTTAGATCCTTCTCTACGCTTGTGTCCATTGTCGGTATATGGGCATTTAGCGCGTATATAGTTTTACCCCGTCTGCACCGTTTTTTAAGTATTCTATATGTCCCAGATTATTTTATTGCAAGAACTAGAACTGCAGACGGTCTATTAGGTGATCCGGTCAACTTAGCCTTGCTGGGCTCAACTCGAAGCTTGAAAAAAGCAATGAAAAAGGCAGGCTGGGTGGAAGCTGAACCGATTACTATTAAAAGTACTTGGCGAATGATTATTAACACTATTCGAGGCAGGGAATATCCAGAAGCACCGGTAAGCAGCTTATTTTTATTTGATCGGAAGCAAGATATTGCATTTCAAAAACAAGTTGCAGGCAACCCTAGAAAAAGACACCATGTCCGTTTTTGGAAAACTGAAAAAGACTGGTACTTGCCAGGTGGTTACAGAGTGGACTGGGTGGCAGCTTCAACTTACGATAGTGCGGTAGGGCTTTCAATGTTTACACTTCAATTCACACATCGGATTGATCCTAATATTGATCAAGAACGTGATTTTCTGGTCAAAACCTTAAATGAAGTAGATGCTGTTAAGCATACCGAAAATATAACTCATTTTGCCCCACCTTTTAAAACTAGGAATGGTGGGGGAGATAGGATTGTTACGGACGGGTCGATGGTTATATTAACGTTAAAAAACTATACGAAGTTTTAAGTATGATTATAGTTTTAACTGGCAACAATGATTATATGCGCCGGCTTGAGCTGAAGCGTATGACTGAAGAATATGTATCTAAGTACGGAGACTTGGGCTTAGAGAGAATAGATGCAGGCAGTATGGAACTAGGACAATTGCTGGAAGTGGTGGCGAGCTTGCCATTCTTAGTTGATAGGCGAATGATAGTAATAAATAATATATCTTTGAATAAAGATTTGCTGTCTAACGCGGAGCAATTCATTAATTCAGCTTCGGAGCATAACGATATAGTTATTGATGAACCAAAATTTGATAAAAGACTAAGCCTGTATAAGTCGTTAAAGAAATTAACGAATGTATTAGAATTTAATGATTTAAAAGACGCCGAATTAGTATCATGGCTAGTGAAAGAAGCCTCTGCAAGGGGCGGGAAGTTATCTAGAGTTGACGCTACGTATTTAGTTGGGCGCATTGGTGCAAACCAGATGCTACTGAACAATGAACTAGATAAGTTATTAAACTATAGCTTAGAAGTTAATAGGCAAAGCGTAGACTTGTTAACAGAACCTATGCCGGCATCAAGTATTTTTGACTTACTTGATGCAGCTTTTGGTGAAAGTCCCAAAAAAGCTATGACGCTATTTGATGAGCAGCGATCCCAGCAAGTTGAGCCTCAAGAAATCATGGGTATGATAGGCTGGCAGCTTCACATCTTGGCTATAGTAAAGTTTAATCAGAAACTGACTCTAGATGAAATAGCTGCAAAGTCTAAGGTTAATCCCTTCGTGCTGAGAAAAGCTTCAACGCTCGCAAGAAGCTTAAGCACAGATCAAGTCAAAAATCTGGTTGAAAAAGCAGTATTATTAGACGCCCGACTTAAGAGTGAAGCTATTGATGCCGATGATGCAGTACAGGAGTTTATTTTAAACATTAAAAAATAGACTCCTTAAAGCTAAATTTAAGGAGTCTATAAAAAAGCTAGAGTCTATTTTTTAGTTGTTGTCTTTTTGGCGGCTGGCTTTTTAGCAGGAGCTTTCTTGGCAGCACTCTTAGTGGCTGATGACTTGGCAGCGGCCTTCTTACTGGCTGCTACTGGCTTTACGCCAGCCTTTTTAGCAGCAGCAGCTAGCTGACGCTTTTTGCGTGCGACTTTATTCTTATGAACCAAACCTTTTTTAGCCGCTTTATCTAAGTCGCTCTGCGCTTTACTGTGTGCTGAAGCTGTAGGCTTTTTAACAAAACTTTTTATAGATTCACGTAGGCTGCGCTTAGTTTTAGCATTTCTTACAGTGGCTTTGCGAGCCTGCTTAACGCGTTTTTTAGCTGATTTGATAATTGGCATTAAATTTCCTTGATTAGAGATTATTATTTGCTTGGTATAACTATAGCAATTTTTGCTGTATCTGTAAATACCGCACATCTTACTAAAAATCTAATCGACTTTACAAAATGTTTATGTTAATGTATTTAATAGTTGTATATAAAAAAACAAAAAATGGATAAAGACCAAGACCGTCAACAGTTCTCACCCAAGCAACAGGTAGCTGAGCGAATAAAGCAAGCTACTAATGTTCTTGTTACCGTTAAATCTAACCCCAGTATAGACGAGCTGGCAGCAACTATAGGTCTTACCATTATGGTAAATAAATTAGGTAAACACGGTACGGCAGTCTTCAGCGGCGAAGTGCCATCAACACTAGAATTCTTGCGTCCTGAGGATACTATTGAAACAAACACAAATAGCCTGCGAGATTTCATAGTTTCTCTTGATAAGAGTAAGGCAGATAAGCTGCGTTATAAAGTAGAAGAAAATGTAGTCAAAATATTCATAACTCCTTACAGAACCTCTATAACTGAAGATGATTTAGAGTTTACACAAGGTGATTTCAATGTGGACGTTGTTATAGCCCTAGGGGTTACCCAGCGAGAAGAGCTGGATCAGGTTATTACCGCACATGGCAGAATTCTTCACGATGCAACTTTCATTACTATAACCTCGGGGCAAGACTATTCAGAGCTTGGTCAGATTAACTGGCAAGAGCCAGCTGCAAGTTCTCTTAGTGAGATGCTAGTTAGCATCAGCGAAGCACTTCAAGGTGGAATTATTGACGAACAGATAGCAACAGCATTCTTGACTGGAATAGTTGCTGAAACTGAAAGATTCTCCAACACTAAGACCACGCCAAAAGTTATGACCATGTCTGCTCAGTTGATGGCAGCAGGCGCAAACCAGCAGCTTATTGCAAATGAATTAGAGAAGGCAGTTGATATCCCGCTTGATGCTAGCAATGATGAAAATGATAGCAATGAGCAGACTAATACAGCAGGGGTTACGTTGTCCGAAGATGGAACCTTATCTATTTCCCATGAAGACGACAAAAAGACCTTGGAGCAGCTGGAAGCTGAAAAAGCTGAAAAGCCACGTGAAAATTCTCAAGATAATATACCTCAAGAACTTCCTGAAGTTTCAACTCAAAGCAGTATATTGAACGATGATGATTCCGCTAGTAAAGGCTATAGTAAATTTCTAGCCCCCGAAGAGCCAGTTAAAGAAGCCGAATCCTACAACCCACTACTTTCAGATAGCCAGCAAAATAAAACTGCAGACCAAGACGATATAGAGAATTCTGACAAGAATAAGGACGTAAAAGTTGAAGACGCTAACCCTCCAGAAGGCGATCAGGAAAATAACAGGCATCTATTGCCATCAGAAGACCCATCGGTTCAATCTGGCAATGCCTCGCATGCGGATAATAAGACGCAGTTAAAAGAAGATGACGGTCAGATTCATATAGATACAGAAGGCAACTTAATTAGAAACGCCGCTGTAAGTCCAAAACATAAAGTAATCCAGCCTTTAGGTGACAGTAATGAAGCGACTCAAAGCTTGCCAAGCCTAGAGTCAGTCACTGGGGCAAACGCCTCAAGTGATAATGATGAAGATAGTAAACCAAGTGTCCTGCCTCCGCCTCCGCCGCTTGATTTAACGCCGTCGCCGCCTATAAAGGACGAGACAACACTTCTGGAAATCGAAAAATCTGTTGATAGCCCGCACCTGCAATTTCAGCCTGAACCTCCAGTCATTCATCCGACGGTAGGGGGTAGCCTGGAGTCTAATAGTCCCACTCCTGGTGTTGAGAATGTAGATTCTGCCCGCGATGCAGTTATGAGTGCCTTAAGTCAATCTGATTTTAGTAATGACAGCCAGCCAAGGAGTGACTTGAATGCTCTGCCTCTAAGTGCACCTCCAGAAACTTCATCATTAGATTCATATCGTCTACCTGATGATAATAAGCTGAACTCAGTTGTAACGGATGTATCAGGCAACTTGCCCGACACTTCATTGTCTCTCCCTCCGCTACCAGGCTCTGAACAGCAAGGCAATGGTCAAGATGACGGCGGTCAAATGACTCCACCGCCCGTACCGCCGCCAATGTTTCCTCAGTAAATAGTAGGCTTGCTGTATACTTATTCAGCATGGATGAAGTACTACTTATAGATAAGCCCGTTGGATGGACTAGTTTTGATGTAGTAGCAAAAATTAGAGGCTCTATAAAAGCACGATATGTTAAAGCTGGGATTAAGCCGACGAAAAGGCAGTTAAGAGTGGGGCATGCAGGGACATTAGACCCTTTTGCCACCGGCTTGCTTATTGTGCTGCTAGGAGAATCTTGCAAGAAGGCTGGTGAGTACTTAAAGCTGGATAAAACCTATATTTTTACTGCCAAGTTAGGAGAGGTAAGCTCAACGGGTGATCCAGAGGGGAGTATTGAACCTGTGTCCTCTAGTATTCCTACCATTGGTGAAGTTAAAAGCGTAATTAATCGTTTCCAAGGGTTAATAGATCAGACTCCACCCGCTTTTTCTGCGATAAAGATAAATGGTAAACGAGCTTATTCATTGGCGAGGAAGGGTGTTGAGATTGAGATGCCTTCTAGGCAGGTACTAGTTAGCAAGCTAAACATAGTTGAGTATAAATACCCATACTTAAAATGCGAATGTGAGGTTAGCAGCGGGACATATATTAGGAGCCTGGTAGAGGATATCGGAAGGGAATTAGCCACTGGGGCTTATTGCGAGGAACTTCGTAGAACTAAAATAGGAAAGTATGATGTCAGTGATGCTAGGTCAGTTGAGGATATAATTAATCTAGTTGAAAAAGACTAAATATCCTATTATCAAAACTCTATAGGTTTATAGGGTTGCAGTGTTGTTTTTGACACAGCGATATATAATATATGTATGGGTAATGTTATTCCATTCCCACCGCGTAAATCACCTGATGATGAGCCGTCTAAGCCCATTATTGAACCAGTGCCCTTAGAAGATGATAGTCCTGGTATCGAAGATAAAATTCTAACTGAAAAGGATCTGCTGGATTCAATAAAAGCCTCAATAAAAAGGCATCCATCCAGCAGTGGAGTAAGGCCTGAAACCGAGACTTCATCAGATGAGTAGTGCGTTATAATATTTGCTTAACAGGGATGACTGTGGTAAAATGCTTACTAACGCCATAAGAGGAAGTGCTTATCTAACTTCTTCGCACATCTCTAAGGAACATAATTTTAAGGAACTAAATGATTACAACAGAGAAGAAAAGCAAGATTATCAAAGAACTTGCTAAAGACGAGAAAGATACTGGAAATCCAGTAGTGCAAGTCGGCATATTGACTGCACGTATTACAGAACTAACTGAACACTTAAAGATTAATAAAAAAGATCATGCTGCTCGCCGCGGTCTGCTTCAGATGGTGGGTAAGCGCAAAAAGCTGCTTAAGTATATTGCAGATAAAGACCCGGCTATGTACCTAAGCACAATTAAAAAGCTAGGAATTCGCAAATAATTTGTGCACTTCTAGGCTGCATCAGTAATGGTGCAGCTAATGAGATGCACAAGATAAGTAAACAGAACTTGGCAACAAAGCACAGCTATTCGTCCGCTGGCAGCATTTCCGGACGTATATCTGACCCTTGTTGCTAAAGTCCTAGATAGGAGTAGCATTAATGACTACAATAAATCCGCTAAATAAAGAAATTATTACGGTAGAAACAGAATTTTGCGGCAAGACCTTGAGCCTAGAAGTAAACAGAATTGGTTTTAGGTCCAGCGCTTCGGTATTAGCTAGATATGGTGACACAGTGGTGCTTGGAACTGCTATGGTAGGCAAGAACCGAATTAAGGGGATGGATTACTTTCCTTTAAGTATAGATTATGAAGAAAAAATGTACGCCGCTGGCAAGATTAGCGGCAGCAGATTTATTAAGCGTGAAGGAAGGCCTTCCGACGATGCAATCTTAATTGGGCGATTGATAGACCGCCCTATTCGTCCACTATGGCCTAAAGGGTATAGGAACGAAGCTCAAGGGATAGCTACTGTGCTTAGTATGGATCCAGCTTTTCGCCCTGATATGATCGCCATGATTGCAGTTAGTGCTGCATTTATGTTAACGGGGGCACCTTTTGAGGGGCCTGTTGCAGGCCTTAGGGTAGGAATAAAAGACGGTGAATTTACTGCTTTTATGGCGCCTGAAGATCTTAACGAAGGTAAGTTGGATTTAGTAGTTGCTGGCACTAAAGATGGAATCATGATGGTAGAAGCCGGTGCAAATGAAGTAAGTGAAGAAGAAGTAATTAAGGCCATGGAATTCGCCTTTAACGCCTTTCAGCCGGCTATAAAATTACAAGAAGAACTGGTAAAGAAAGTAGGCGTAGAGGCCCAAGAATACGAATTAGTGCTTCCTGATGAAGATATTAAGCAGAGGGTTGAAACTTGGGCTGCAGGAAAGATGGGAGATAATCTCCGTACAGCATATCCAGAGCGTAACCAGTTGGTCCAAAATCTGCGCGATGCCATGCATGATCACTTTGCAGATGAAATTGGCGAGGAGGCTTACCAAGAACTTCATGATGAATATGATGAAGCTCTGACCATGGCGATTCATAAAGATGTTCGTGAGGGCATAGTCAAAGAGTCTATACGACCTGATGGACGTAAGCTAACAGAGATTCGTCCGCTTAGTTCTGAAGTTGGATTTTTACCTAGAGCACATGGCTCAAGCCTGTTCACAAGAGGAGTAACGCAGGCTATGAATATTGTTACTTTAGCGCCTCTTAGTTATGCACAGCTTGTTGACACTATGGAGCGTGAAGGCGAAAGACGATATTTGCATCACTACAATGCTCCAGGCTGGACGGTAGGAGAAGTGCGTCGTCTTGGCTCTCCAGGAAGGCGAGAAATAGGCCATGGGTATTTAGCTGAACGTGCATTAACTGCTGTGCTCCCGTCAGAGGCTGAGTTCCCTTATGCTATACGCTCAGTTACTGAAATAATGTCGCAGAATGGTTCTACTTCTATGGCTGCTACATGCGCTAGTTGCTTGGCTTTGATGGATGCGGGCGTGCCGCTGAAGAGGCCCGTTTCGGGAATTGCTATGGGGCTTATGATGGACGGAGACAAGCCTTATGTGTTGAGTGATATTGCTGACGCTGAAGACTTTGCAGGCGATATGGACTTCAAGGTGACAGGTACGTCAGAAGGTATAACGGCTCTTCAGATGGATATGAAAGTGCATGGTCTGCCGGTGGAAGTGCTAGCTAGGGCTCTGGATCAAGGGCGTGAAGGGCGCGATCATATTTTGAAACATATGCTGACTATATTGCCGGAACCTAAAGCTGAAATGAGCCCTTATGCACCTCGAGTTGAATCGATCATTATTAATCCTGACAAGATCCGAGAAGTAATAGGCAAGGGCGGGGAAATGATCCAGAAGATTACTTCTGAAACCAATACAGAAATTGATATTAAGGATGATGGTACCGTAATGATAGCTAGCCCAGATGGAGCAAGTATCGAGGCAGCTATAAAATGGATAAAAGGCATCACTGACGATCCAGAAGTTGGTGCTATCTATAGCGATGTGCCAGTAGTTAGCGTATTGGACTTCGGTGCTTTTGTTCAAATCATGCCTGGCAAAGATGGTTTAGTTCATATCTCCGAATTGAGCGATGAACGAGTTGAAAAAGTTACTGATGTAGTAAAAGAAGGCGATCTCGTAACAGTTAAATTAGTTGCTATTGATGACCGTGGTCGCTTAAACCTAAGTATTAAACAAGCTTTAAGAGAGTCTAAAAAATAAGAATTCCTTAAGGGATTAGTATGACTAATATAGCATCCAGCAAAAAAGCTGAACTACAGGAAATAGAAGAAGAGATAATTGCTAATAATATTTGCCCTGAATTAAAATCTTCTGCAACCCAGCTAGTTTTTGCAGAAGGAAATACTGATGCTGAGGTTGTATTTATAGGTGAGGCTCCAGGTAAGAAAGAGGATGAAACCGGCAAGCCATTTGTTGGCGCTGCCGGTAAATTCCTAGATGAAATGCTTGCAATGGTAAGCTTAGAACGAAAGGACATATATATAACGAACATAGTAAAGTACCGGCCGCCAAATAATAGAGATCCTTTGCCTGAAGAGAAAAAGGCATTCTGGCCGTACTTGGTGCGTCAGCTTAATGTCATTCAACCAAAGCTTATAGTGACATTAGGTCGGCACAGCATGGAGTACTTTCTCCCTAATCAAAAGATTAGTGCCATACACGGGCAGCCGAAGCGCGTGCTATTTGGGAATAGGAGCCAAGTAGTAATGCCGCTTTATCATCCAGCAGCTGCCTTATATAACGGTGGAATGCGTCAGACATTAATCAATGACTTCTCGCATATTCCAAGTATTTTAAAGAAAATCAATTAATATTAATTTAACCCAACAGGATATAAATAAAATGGAAAATAAACCAAATAATAAACCACGAATAAATAGACAACCAAGAAATCAAAATAATCAATCCAACAGCAAGTCGCAGCGCAATCAGCCGGCCAATAACGGTATAAGAAAATCATCCCGTGGTGCTGCAATTAGGGCACAAAAACGTGTCAATGAGGACGCTACAAGATTAATTAACTCAGTACTAGCATCGCCGAAGCCGTCAGAACGACCTAGGGCAAACAAAATAGATGACACCCCTCGCCTAAAAGTCATTGGTCTAGGCGGAATGGATGGTGCTGGCTCTAAGAATATGCAGCTCGTAGAGTATCAGAATGATGCAATCATAATAGATTGTGGGAATGATCTAGGGGTGGACCTGCCGGGAATTAACTACGGCATTGCTGATACTACTTATCTTGAGTCCATTAAGCATAAGCTAAGAGCATACGTAATCACTCACGGCCACTTAGACCATATAGGTGGGCTACCACATATAGTGCCACAATTTCCGGCACCAATTTACGGATCGCGTTTCAGTATTGGTCGTGTACAGGAGATTTTTGAAAATTTTGGACTGCCTCTCCCAGAAGGTTTTGAGTTAAAAACAGTAATAATGAACGAAGATACTCATGAAAAGCTGAAGATAGGCGATTTTTTTGTAGAACTTGTAAGGGTTACCCACTCAATACCAGGCAGCACAATTGTAGTAGTTGATACTCCGGTAGGTCGGATTGTTAACACTGGAGATTTCCGGCTTGATCCGAATCCACTTGACCATGAAAGAACCGATACAGAGAGACTAATAGAGCTTGGCAATGAAGGAGTTCTGGCTTTATTTTCTGAAAGTACTAGCACAGAACGCCCTGGTCGCACCCCTTCAGAGTCGACAATTGAACAAAGTTTTATAGATATTATGGACCGAGCACCAGGCCGCATATTCGTTGGACTATTTAGTACCAACATGAACCGCGTTCAAATGATAATAAATGCAGCTATTCACCATAACCGTAAGATTGCTATGGATGGCCGCAGTATGGTTAGTACGCTTGAGATGGCTGTTAGGCACGGTTTTATGAAAGTTCCAAAAGGTACTTTTGTGCCGATCGCTTCTGTGCCCAATATGAAGGACACGGAAGTAGTAGTAGTGTGTACTGGCTCCCAAGGTGAACCCAGTAGCGCGCTGCAGAGAATGTCTACGGGTGAGCATCGCCATATAAAGCTTAAAGAGCAGGATACAGTTGTGCTTTCTAGCTCACCAATTCCTGAGTCAGGAAACGACAAACTAGTAGGAAGCATGGTTGATGGTCTTATGCAGAAAGGCGTGCATGTTTTTGAACACCGCTATCACGATATAGATAATATTGGTCCACTTCATGTTTCTGGCCATGCTAGTAGGGATGAGTATGCTGACATGATCAACTACTTAAAGCCAAAGTTCTTTGTTCCAATTTATGGACCTTACCGTTCAAAGCGTCGCCATATTGATGTAGCTATAGAGCAGGGTATCCCACGAAAAAATACAGCAAATGTAGGCAATGGTGTGGTGTTAGCCTTTACTCCTGATTCTATGGAAATTGCAGGCGAAGTACCCCATGGAACGGTACTTGTAGACCAGACAGGCGCAATAGTATCTAGCGTGGTGATTAAGGATCGCCTGGTACTAGCTGAAGAAGGCTTAATGGCTGTAGTTTTGACGGTAGATCGTAAGACCGGTAATCTTATGACCAGCCCAGATATAATTAGTCGTGGATTTATATACATGCGCGATAATGAGGAAATAATGAACGGCTTAAGAGCTGAACTACGTAGAGCAGTAGGGCAAAGGTTTAAGCGAGTAGACCTAGATAGATTTAAACAAGAACTCAAAGACCATATAACGCACTATCTGTTTGAACAGACTGGACGTAGTCCAATAGTTATTCCAGTCGTTAATATAATTGGAAACGGCAAGGTTGAAACTAAGACTAATGGCGGGCACGCAAGTGCTGCCGCCAAAGCTGTTGCAGATAAATCTCCGGAGCAAATTGCTGCCGAGCAGCAGAAGCGATTTGAGGAAATGCGCGCCAAGCTGTTAAACACAGACCAGTCCGACTAGTTTTCAGCAATCAAGCTTAACCTTGACAAAAAGCGAACAATTTGATATAATGTCTGCATGGTTGAATCCAAGGATCAAGAACCATTATTCAGAGACAGACTACTTCGTCGTGAAGCAGGTGAGGGCTGGCATGCTGACCAGCCAAACCAAAGACTTTTAAGCGCACTAGTTAGTCGTGAAGTACTGCTGGATACGATGGTTGAAAGGCCTGATGATGAAGATCTGCTTCAAAAATATCTTGATCAGGTTAAAATTGTACGAGTAATAAAAGACGAGCTAGGTCTAGACGAACCGCCTATAACTGAAGTTACTGATATTACTAGCGAGTAAAAGTAAAAAGTTGTAAACTAAATAAGTAATTATGGCAAAAAAGAAAAAAAGAAAATCATCACGAATACAAAAAGAAGAATATGCTGAACCTAACTTATTTTGGCGCCAAGCAGCTGCAGTTTTATTATTCCTTGCAGCTATCTTCCTTCTGCTAGGTGGCTTTGGTGCTGGCGGGCCTTTGCCCAAAGGGATGTTTAATAGCTTTTATTGGGCATTCGGTTTAGCGGCATATTTAGCGCCTATATCCTTAATTTATTTCGGAATTTTAAAGTTCACTAGCGAAGACCATAAAGTTCCACTTAAAAATTCTACCAGTATGGTAATGCTGCTGACATTTTTGTCTGGATTTTTATTTACAGCATTTGCTGATTTTAACGGTACAGGATATGAGGGTGGCCACGGTGGTGCAATCGGCGCGGCTATTGGCGGCACAGTTTTATCTGCGCTGAGTCCTATACCTGGAAGCATATTATTTTTAGTATTAGCGTTGCTTGCATTATTCTTTAGCTTTGGTATATCGCCCTTGGTCCTTGGCAATATAGTTAAACTGTTTAAGAGGCCTGAGCGCGACGAAGAAGAAGCTGCCATGGCTAACCTTAGTTCTGCAGCAAGCAAGAGAAGTTTTAAGCTAAATGAAGGCGTACCTGTAGAGCACAGTGCTAATAATAAGCCCGTACTGAAGAATACTGCTCCATTAAAGCTTACAAAACAGGAAGACCACTCGGCTCTTACGGCGCCTAGTGACCCAGACTGGAAATTCCCTGGCCTAGATTTACTTAATCAAAAGCAGGATAAAGCAGACCCAGGTGATGTAGAGGCAAATGCAGCAACCATACAGGAGACTTTGCATAACTTTAATATTCCGGTTGAGATGGAAGGGGCAAATATCGGTCCTCGTGTCACCCAGTACACGCTTAAGCCCCCAGCTGGCGTTAAGCTGAGCAAAATTACTGCTCTAGATAGTAATATAGCACTTGATTTAGGGGCAAATGCCATACGGCTTGAAGCGCCAATACCCGGTAAAAAAGCCGTAGGTATCGAAGTTCCTAATGTGAAGTCTGCGACTGTTCGAGTATCAAGTGTTTTAAATTCTCCTGAATGGAAGAAGCTGCCTAATTCACTAGGGGTTGTTATAGGTAAAGATATTGCAGGTACACCTGTAGTTGGCGCATTAGATAAAATGCCCCACCTGTTAGTTGCTGGTCAGACTGGTTCGGGTAAATCTGTTATGATTAACACTTTGCTCACAAGTTTGCTATATAGAAACAGCCCGTCAGATCTTAAACTGATATTAGTGGACCCCAAGCAGGTAGAAATGGCACCTTATGCTGATATACCGCACCTATTAACTCCAGTAATAACCGAACCTGAGAAGTGTATAAGCGCCTTGAAGTGGGCTGTTGCAGAGATGGAGCGCAGGTATCGAACATTAGCTGAGAATAAGAAGCGAAACATTGCTGACTACAATGCAGTTATGAAAGAAGAAACTATGCCATATATAGTTATTGTAATTGATGAGCTAGCAGATCTAATGATGATGGCAGCTCGAGATGTTGAAGCGCTCATTGTACGTATAGCTCAAAAGGCAAGAGCTGTCGGAATTCACCTGGTACTAGCTACTCAGCGGCCTTCAGTAGATGTAATCACCGGCTTAATAAAAGCTAATGTGCCTGCAAGAATCGCTTTTACAGTGGCAAGCCAAGTAGATTCTAGGACTATTATAGACACGGTTGGCGCTGAGAAGCTGCTTGGGATGGGTGATATGCTGTTTGCGACAGCTGATATGCCTAAACCAAAACGCGTGCAAGGAGCATTTATTACAGATGATGAAACGGCCGCAGTAATGGACTTTATCCGTATGCAGCGACCACCGCAGTATGATGATGAAGTTGTAAGCCAGCCAGTCCAAATCGGTAAAGGCGGAGTAGTGGCAGATTATAGTAATGATGGCAGTCAAGGTGATGAAGCAGAATTCAAGGATGCGGTTCATGTAGTACTAGAAGCCAGGAAGGCCAGCACCAGCTTATTGCAGCGTAGGCTACGGATTGGTTATGGCAAGGCAGCTAGATTAATGGAGCAGATGGAAGAGCAGGGAATTATAAGCCAGGCTGACGGATCCCGCCCTAGAGAAGTGTTAATTAGTAGTATGGACGACGTATTTGGAGATAATAGCAGCGGTACCGCTATTGAAGTTGAAGAGGCATAAAGAATTAAGAAGCTAGTGAGGGCAGGGCAGGTATAAAGGCACTATTTTTGTGAATTCGCTGATTTAATTTGCGCACCTCTGACAATCTTACTAAAGGTAAAATGCCTTGTTTTGCGGATATATCGCCTTTGGTGGCTACGAGATGTCGCCACCCTTCCAGTCTATCTTCTAACTCGCTAAGCCAATATTCATTATTAGTTACATCAATTTGCATTAAAGGTTCTTCGGCTAGCTGGCCATGCTTAGGGGTGATTCCAGGTATGTAACTAAGTACTCTCCTGGTAGTGCCTCGATTGGCATCGTAATTATTTCTCGCAGAATCAAGCTCTTGGGCGCATTTTAAAAGCAGGGCAGCCGATTGCCAGCCGGCATTGCGTCGCCTCATGGTTTCCATGTCTGGCACTGGTGGTGGTTCCTGGCTTATTTCAATCCACTTGTGAATAGGGATGGGTACATAGGCTACCTGAGGTGCAGAATTGCGAAATTCCCAAACTGTTTGCCTATCAGACAGATTCTTTTGGCGATTTGCGTATTTGGCCCACCAGTCTGCTGTCCAATATAAATGATGTTTATTACGCTCCAGTATGCTAAAAGCAGGTAATTCACCAGGGTATGTATAAATTGCTAGTTCAAAAACTTTATCAACATCAGCAATACCCCACTCGTCGAGAGGGGTTTCAAATTTTCCAGTTTTATAATTATAAAGTCTTGCTAGGTGTTCAGGCAGATCACGAGGAAGCCTGGCTTCAATCATACGGATTCAGTGAGCCTTAACGTATACATACTTAATTATATTTTCTGCTAAGTGGTTTAGACGGTCAATATACTTATGTTGTAATTTACTTATAAATTGACTAATACAGGCTAAGAAAGTATAATAAAAAAGTTATAAACTAACTTTTGGCTGAGACTCTTAGGTGCTTAGCCTGAAACCAACGAAAGTTAACATTTATCTGTAATATTTTGGCAACTTTAAGGCTAGTTGCTATGAAGTTTTTGCAGATATATGAACTTTCCATAAGAAAGGACAAGATGTCACAATACGAAATAGCGGTGCTTTTTGATCAAGGTCTAGAAATTGATCTTGAAAAAGCATCTTCAAAAGTAGAGAAAATCATTAACGATAATGGTGGCAAAATCACTAACACCGATAATTGGGGCAAACGAAAGCTTGCTTATCCCATTAAAGGCCAGGATTTTGCAATCTATGTTTTCTATACTGTCGAGCTGCCTGTAGCTAATGTTCAGAAAATAAACGACACATTAAATATTACTGATGAAGTAGTGCGCTTCTTGATTTCCAAGATAGATCAGAAGAAGCTTGCGAAGGCAGAAGCTTTAAAAGCTTTAAAAGCTGCAAAAATTGCTGAACAAAGCGAAAAGACAGAATCAGAAGAGTAAATCTCGCCTAACGCTTGCATTATGCATGCGTACAGCGTACCTTGAAAGTACAAGTTAATCACAAGACATAGTTCTTGTAAGAAGGGGGATGCCTTATGGCACGTAGCTTTAACCAAGTGATTTTAATGGGGAATCTTACAAGAGATCCAGAACTTAGGACAATACCTAGCGGTCAGAGCGTTTGTAGTTTCAGCCTAGCGCTAAACCGAAGTTTTAAAGGCCAAGATGGGAACTGGCAGGAAGCTACAGACTATATAGATGTAGTCGCCTGGGGGCCATTAGGCGAACGTGTAGCTCAATACCTAACTAAAGGGCGTCCATGCTTAGTCAATGGTCGGATACAGTCCCGTAGCTGGGAGCAGGATGGCCAGAAGCGAAGCAAGGTAGAAGTAGTAGCTCAAGACGTTACTTTCCTAGGTGGGCGTGGAGAAGGAGAGGGCGGCAGTTCAAGCAGCTCATCCGCTTCAACTAATAAACCAGCTTCGAAGCAAAATGACGATGTGGTGATAGAGGATATCGGGGACGAACCTATAAATCTAGACGATATACCTTTTTAAATTATTAGTAGGTATCTAAACATTGACTTAAACTGCCTCTTGATAATTAACAAGAGCATTTACTAACTTTTTAATAATATTTTTAATAAGGAATTAAATTATGGCTAAAATTTTTAAGCATAAAACAGATGTAGCTTATTTTGACTACAAAGATTTTAAGACTCTACAACGATATGTAAACCAATTCGGTCAGATTGAGACTCGCAAAAAGACGGGGTTGACCGAAAGCCAGCAAAGGCAACTTTCGAGGGCTATTAAACGAGCAAGACATTTAGCTTTACTGCCATTTGTGGCTAACAGCTAATAATATTACGAGAAAGGTTAAAATAGTTGGGTGAGGATGGACTACACGACAGCTTAAGAGATTTGATTAATGCAATAAATTCTTACGATAACATTAGCTCGGCTGCGTTAAGCAACGCTATGTTCCCGGATGATTTAATTCTAGCTATTCACAATCATTTAGGTAATATAAATCAGCTCGTTAGTTCTGCCTCAGAGGCTTTTAACGGAGCTGAACAAGAAATTGCCTATGCTAGTGCTCAAAAAGAGCTAGAAGCCTTATCTGCGAGCTTATTTTCAGCCCGCCAAACCGGATTAATCAGCGAAAACATATATAACAGTATTAATCAGAAAGTACATAACATCATTAATAGCATTAGCGACTTAATGGATCCGGACTATGTCTGATATAAATAGTTTAAACTTGCCACAAATTGCTAAACTGCTAGAACGCTATCTTGCTACTCTGCCTGCTTCTAAGCAGTTTAATAAGTTGGGGACAGAACCGCGGAAAGCTATGATAGCTTTAAGCGACAAGTCATATAGTTTGAGGATTAATACTGAAAAATATTTCTATGCTGATGACAGTGATGAACAAAAAATGTTTCTGGAGGCTTCAATAGAAGATGCCGATATGCTAAGTGAGCAAATTTTAGTTGCCAGTCAGTTTGATCTGTTGGGGCCAGTAGACGTAGCACACTTAAGCGCATTGACTGAAAGCATTAGAGATCGGCTTGACTAGTCGGGGTAAAATAAGTGTATGGCAAGTAAATCAAGATCAGCAGCGGAACTAAATAAAGAACTCTACAAGAAAGTAGATGCAATTAAGGTTAATGATGCATCTGCAATCTTTGGTACAACTTCACAAGAAGACCTGCTGGTAATGTTAAAAAGTAAAATAATTGAGCTAAGCGAAGCAATTATTAAAAGTCAGCCTTATGATAAAGTTATGGATTGCTATGAGCAAGTAGTATCAAATCTTGACACTGCAGCAGTAACTGGATTAATTTCTGAGTCTGAAATGGCTGAATACTACAAGATAGTTGACGATATCTGGGCTGCAATTGAACAAGAGAAAAATTTACCAAGCTAGTAAATTATAAAAACTATAAATTTTTAGGAGTTAGATATGGCTTTTGGGATTACTGATTTAAAGAAAGGCCAGTTATTTCAGATGGATGGCGAGCCGTTTAGGGTGGTTGAATACAGTCAAAAGGTAATGGGCCGTGGCGGATCAATAGTGAACGTGAAAATTAAGAGTTTGATTGACGGTAAAGTGCTTTCTAAAACTTTTAAGGGTAATGAATCAATTGAGCCTGCCGATGTCTCTAATCAGACCGTACAGTATCTTTATAACGACGGGTCGGCATTCTTCTTTATGAATAATGAGACATTTGAACAATTTGAAATTCCAGCTGAGATAATTGGCGAGCAGGTTGGTTATATAAAAGAAGGCGATAATGTACAGGCCCAGCTTTTTAATGGCAGAGTCATAAATATAGAACTACCTAAGAATGTTTATTTAGAAGTAACTTATGCCGAAGATGTTGTTAAGGGCGACACCACCAGTTCAGTGCTAAAAGATGCTACTCTTGAAACTGGAATTGTAGTTAAAGTGCCGGCTTTCATTAAGCAGGGCGATAAGATTAGCGTAGATACGGTTAGTGGTGAATACAGGGAACGTAAAAAAGATTAGTCTAGGCGTTTTATGAAGCAGAGACTTGATAAAAGGATGGTCATTTTAGGGTTAGTTCCCACACGATCACAAGCAGAAAGCTATATAAAGTTAGGTAAAGTACGAGTCAATGGAACAATTCTATTTAAGCCCGGCGTATTAGTAGGTGAACAGGCAGACATAAAGCTTTTAGCAAGCGAGCAGTATGTTAGCCGTGCAGGCCTTAAGCTTGCTAGTGTGGCAAAAGCACTTAATATTCAGTTTAAAAATAGGATAGTCCTAGACGTAGGGAGCAGTACGGGCGGCTTTACTGACTATGCTTTGCAGCATGGCGCCAAGAAAGTCATCGCAGTAGATGTAGGCACTAATCAGTTGCATCCAAAATTAGCAGCAGATCCTAAAGTTGAGCTACATGAGCAAACTGATATAAGAGATTTTAAGCCTCCCACTGTTCCTGACATTGTAGTAATAGACGTAAGTTTCATTAGCTTACGGGAAATACTGCCGCATGTATCTTCAATTTCTGGGGCTAATACAATGATAGTAGCTATGTGTAAGCCGCAGTTTGAAGCAGGTGATGCTTCTAAACATAAGGGGGTGGTTAAGAACGACAAACTTAGAAGGGGAATACTCAGGGAATTTGAGAATTGGTTAAAACCCAATTTCATAATACTAGATAAGTCCGACAGCCAAATTAGTGGTGCCAAGGGTAATACCGAAAGATTTTATCTGTTAAATAAAATAGAAAATACCTCCAAGCAGCAAAGAAAGTTATAGGAAAGATTTCAGCTGCTTAGTATCTTTTAGGACTATAAGTCCGTTGTTGGTGATTAGTCCGCGACGCTCCAGTGTTGCTAGCTCGCGACTAGTTGTTTCCCGGGATGCATTAATTGAACTAGCTATGTCTTGCCTAATTAAGGGAACTTGAATCTCGAGCCCGTATTCAGTTTTTTTACCAAAACGATTACTCATAGTTAGCAGAAATGATACAAGTCTTTCTCTCACTGAACGATATTCTAAATTAATTATCCTCTCAGAATGTATACGATACATTTCAAGTGTCATCTCTAGTATTGGGCTTAAGGCCTTAGGATCATTCTGCATAAAGTCACTAAAGTTCTTACGATCTATTCGCCAAACTGATACATCATTTAAAGTCTGATAAATAATATTACGTTCTTGGCCGGTTATAGCCCAAATAAGAGGAAATATCTCTTCTTCTTTCCTGATTATTAGCAGGTTTTCCTCTCCATACTTAGTAATATCATAAGCCTTAACCATGCCTGATTCTAAATAAAATACGCCCGACGGAGACTCTCCGGGGCGTATAATAAATTCACCTTTTTTGTACGTAAGTTTCGTGCCTTTATGAAACAAAGGCAATAAGTAGTTATTTCTTTGGTTCTTGGCCAACATATACAAATTATGACGTAATTATGAATAATTGCAATTATAAAATTTTATACCATGATATTTATCACAATATCATGGTGACATTGAATACGGCTTAAATATAAAAAAAATTATATCTTATAGATGTAAAGGGGGTTAGCATCATGGTTACACACCACGAAATTTTACGACAATTATTAGCCATAGGTGTTAAGCCTAAAGGTTGGGGGAGAGGGGAGCTCAAAGAGCTTGAGCACATTATAGAGCCCGGAGAAACAATCATGTACTGCATTAACGGGTACTATGAAAACGGGTTTGCAATGTTATGCGTAACTGATCATAGGGCAGTGCTGATTGATAAAAAACCCTTTTTTCTAAGTCTAGAAGATATACGCTTTGATATGGTGTCGGAAGTGGATTTTGACGGAAGGTTAGTGGACTCATCGGTAACTATTTGCACGGTTTCTAAAAAACTACGTTTTACCAGCTGGAAAGGTGTAAAATTACGCCAGGCAACCTCTTATCTGCAGCGCCGAGTAATGGAATCGCGACAGCATCAGCCAATTGCTAGCCAATTTAATTTTATTGAAGGCGGCAATGATCAGATAGATCAAGTTAAGTCCTATGAGCATAGAATTACAAACCCTTATGCTAAAGTACCGCTAACTATGCGTCGTCGTATTTCTAGGTTTTATAATAACGTTTAACGGCCAAACACTCTTACTCGCAGCATTATGCAGCGAGCTAAGATGAAAGTCAGAAATATGGATGCCGAAAGTAATAGCGTAGCAAATAGACTCTTAAGTATAGTTGCTATGCCTACATTTAGAAGCCCGCTCGTGAACAAGTTTGATGCATACGGTAGTATAGACGAGATAAAAAGCCATAACCAAAGCAGCATTAGAGCAGAGCATACTGCTCGCATCATTATTCTTACCATAGCTTCATGTATGGCGCCCGATTGGCTGTAGCTAGTAGGTAGCAGCATGCCTTTGGTAATAGGTAGATCGTCTTTATATGCGTTGAATGCTGAGATGGCTCCCCACGCTAGAATGTATACTACGAAGCCTATTATCATCCAAAATAGGAATGATAAGATTGTATTGCCAAGCAGCAGATCAATATACCGAAGCAGTGACCTTAAATAAGTTTCAGCAAGTTCTGTAACTAAAGGGAAGTTTTGACTGTCTAAAGTTTTAAAAATTGCTAGCCCGCCGTCTACCAGCAGGAATATAAAGCTAACTATAGGAATGGTTATAATTTCCGCTTTTGTAGGTGTAATTAAAAATAAGAATTGTTTTTGATCTTGGTCGTTTTCGTCCATCTTATAGTTGATTATAAATGAATAAACTAAAAGTATAAAACTACAGTAGATTAATGCATGCTTTAATTAACTGAATTAGACGTTAAATCTAAATTCAACTACATCATTAGGCTTCATTATATAATCTTTGCCTTCAGTGCGTATTTTGCCTTGCTGCTTGGCTGCTTGCTCGGAGCCGGCATTAATTAAATCATTATAATCTATCACTTGAGCAGCAATAAAACCTCTTTCAAAATCACTGTGAATTACGCCTGCGGCTTGAGGGGCGGTAGCACCTTTCTTTATGGTCCATGCGCGAACTTCTTTGGGGCCAGCAGTTAAGTAACTTTGAAGCCCTAATATATCATATGCGGCATTGATGACTTTATTAAGCCCTGGTTCACTTTGGCCGTAGCTTTCAAGCAACTCTTGGCGGTCGTTCTCGTCAAGACCTCTTAGCTCATCTTCAAGCTTGGCATTTACAAATATAGCTTTAGCTGGAGCAACGAGATTGGTCAGTTCCTCCTTCTTTAAGCTGTTATTTAGCTGGTCTTCATCTAGGTTGAATAAATATATAATTGGTTTCAGGGTTAGCAGCTGCAGCTCTTTTTTTAGTAGAATTCTGTCTTCAGATTTCCATTCGTTGACCACAGAGAATAAGGGCTTGCCACTATTTAGAATTTCATAACAAGCTTCTACAAGTTCAACGAAGGATTTAATTTTAGGATTAGCTCTAAGCTCTTTTTTTAACTGGGTAAGTCTTTTCTCTATGGTTTGAATATCAGCAAGCACTAACTCTGTATTAATGACTTCAATGTCATGTAGCGGATCCTTACTGGAGTCGCTGCGCAGTACATCACTGTCTTCGAAGGCTCTTACTACCTGGCAAATAGCATTGCAGGTTCTAATATGGCTTAAAAACTGATTGCCAAGACCTTCGCCTTTACTTGCACCAGCGACTAAGCCGGCAATGTCTACAAAAGTTACAGTGGCTGGCAATATTTTCTGGCTTCCATAAAGTTCAGCTAATTTTTTTAGCCGGTCGTCCGGTACAGGGACAATGCCTGTATTGGGCTCTATTGTCGCAAAGGGGTAATTTGCAGCTAAGATAGAATTATCTGTTAAGGCATTAAATAGGGTTGATTTGCCGACATTAGGCAAACCTACTATACCGATTTGGAGGTTACTCATATTGATTAATTATAACAGGGGTAAGATAGCTATACAAGCTAATAAAAAAGCTGTAGTAAACATCTAGGGGAATAAGTACTTTATAGTTTTATAAAATATTGTCTAGATCATCTCAAGCTTTGCTCTTTAACTATCTTCTGTCTGTTTTTAGTATTACTGTGCTTAAATTTATTTTTATTGATATAATCTAGCATAAGCATAGTTACGATCAATCATAGAGGTAATGGTGGGCGAGACTTTAAGTTTTAATCAATTTATCCGGCTAGCTTATTTATTGATCGGTAAAGAGTGGTTAAAATATGAAGAAATTAAGTAAAATTATAAAATCAAAATCAAGTCTACTTAGAGGTGATAAAAACAAATTTATAGTTTATTTGCTAGTACTAGTTTTCATTGGTGGTGTAATTATTTATGCTGCAAGCAAGAACTCAAGCAGGGAAAGTGCTGATCAGCATCAAGTCGAAGTAACTACAGAGTTGCCCAGTGATGAAGTGCTCGAGGAAGTAAACAGGACCCTGGAGAGTGATATAAACGATCTGCCTGTTGGCAGATTTGATCCGAGCCTTGAGGAGAATACCAGATGAAATCAGTTAAATTCATATTTAAAAAAACAACCGTTATCTGGATTACATTACTAGTAGTAATTTTGATATTTACGTACATTTTATTCGGGCTACTAAAAAATAGGTCAGAAAATGTCATAAAAGAAGAGGTTTCTTCTGAAGGCCATAATGTTAGTTCAGGTACTTCTAGCTGGGAAGAAGAGGAGACTCAAGAAATGATAAGGAAAACATTGGAAAATAATCCTAATCTAAAAGAAGTTAATGTAAGCGAAGAGGCGGATATTGATGGTGGCAACGTACCTGAATAAATTAAATTATAGAAACTTGTTTGTAATTTTTTTAATTTTACTTTTTGCAAGTCTCTTTATGACTACAGCTAAAGCCGATGCTCTTTATAGTAGTTTGCCAGCATATAACGGGAATCATTATCTTGAAGTTTCCAGGTCGGGTAATGGTAATGGACTAGATGCTCCGGCAGTATATTTAAAAGTATATTTTAAGTCTTCAGCAGGTGGAACGGTTGTACTGTATGATTCAGACCACTGTCCAACTGCACCTGATACAAATACACCTGCACCAACAAGGTATTTATTGTATCCAGCTACATCTAATGAAAGCTTCCCGGGGGTATTTACTCCCCACACTGCAGTAAGTGCCGGAGTCAATCAATCTAAATCTAACATTTTTGGAACCATGATGTGTGGCGTTAGGACGGTTTCCAGGGGTGGATTAACAAGAAGTACGCTCCATCCAGGTTACTTCGTGGCTGTACTGCTTGTGGTGCATGATGGACCAGTTGGCGGCGGCGGCATTAATGCGTTTAAAGCCAGCGCGATAAACTCAGATGGTACTGAAGCAAAGGTTGGATTTTATAACGATAATTCTGTAACTCAAAATTCTGGTGATCCAGGCATGAGTTACAGCTTCTTCGCATTACAAGATAGATTATCAGCTACTAATACTTACTCTAACTTTACGTTTGATTTTGCTCCACCTTGTGATTACGGAGTTCGCAATGGCTACTTAAAGTGGCGTGATGATGACTGGGGCGGGCTTCAAACAAATAATAATTTTAGAACCGTACTAAGGGAGTATGATAGAGCATCTGGGGTTTTGCTAGGCACTCGAATAATTGCTCCTAGAGGAGGTAATGGAGCTTTTCAGCAGGCTGTCCACAGCTTTAGGGGGGATAGAAAATATACTTGGACTTGGGAAAATGTAATTAAGACTAACGGTATCCAAATTTATATGCCGTTTTCGTCTATGGGTGCCTCTCAATCGTGTGTTCAAAAGGGGGATGTACAAGCAAACTGTACGGCAGGATTCAGGGGTTTTGCTTTTGACGATGACAGATTTGACGTGCCACTTAATGTAATGATTAGGATCTTTAGAAATGGTGATCAGTCTGTGCCAGGGCACGACATCAATTTACTGGCAAATAACCCTATTCCAGAGCCGCCGTTTTCTAGGTCTGCCTTGGCTTTATTTAATATAGTAAATAAAGGGTTTACTCATCCTATACCTGACTCGTTTAAAGACGGGGGGACTCATACATTTGTAGTCATTGCGTTTAATGCTCCAGGTACTCCTGGCACTGCGTTTTTCCCTATATCTGTCGGCTCATTCTCTTGCGGTGACGGGTCTAATCAGTTATTCAATCTCACGCCCAATATAGTTCGGGGCGCAAACGACAAGTCGGTATCGTTTAAAGTAGTTAATAACGGAAATGGGGAATCCCGGCTAAGCGATTCGTCCGGGTCTATTATAGATCGTCAGATTAATATAATCCGCCCAGATGGAACGGTCGTGTCAGGTGTATATTCAGTAAGCGACCGACAAATTATA
>CAZHAQ010000001.1:18943-105604 GCA_964529785.1 uncultured Candidatus Saccharibacteria bacterium | reverse complement strand
ATGCCGCAGTGGTGAAATTGGTATACACGCTAGTTTCAGGTACTAGTGCAGCAATGCGTGGAGGTTCGAGTCCTCTCTGCGGCACCATAACTAAGAACTTACAAAATTAAGTAGCTCTTCCCATATGGCATCAGCTATTTCTATCTCGCCAGTTTCTTCTGCACGTCTTGCTATCTCATCACCTCTTTCACCCGGCAATAAGACCTTCTGACCCTCTATCGGTCTTGCTGATTTAATGCTATCTATTAACTCTCGGCTTCTTGACATATATTCATCCTTTCCAGCCAGCAACCCTGGATCAATAGCCAGTACGAATGTACCTGCCCCATCCTCGCTATGCCCGCCAGGATAACCTGCAAGAGCAAATGCGGAACCTAATAACTGAACTAATAATGACAATCCGAAGCCTTTATGCCCAGCAAAAGTGTTGATCGCACCGCCAACCGATTCGCCATCTCCCTTACCCAATATCTCAGAAGCATCAGTAGTTGGCTCACCCCTACTATTAACACCCACACCCTCAGGTAATGGCTCATTCTTTAACATGGCTTCTACAACGCCAAAGTATGCCGCAGCAGATGTGGCGGTATCAAATACCACTTCTCCGCCATCATAAGGAAATGCGTATGCAAACGGGTTGGTACCTAGCTTTGGCTCCGATGAGCCAACTGGTGCTACCGCGGCCCAGTCACCATTTCCTACACTTATAAAACCTATGTAGCCTGCTTTTGCTATTTTGCGGGCAAAATATCCAATAGAACCAGAGGAGGTATGTGTGCGATTTGTAGCCACCACACCTACACCGTGTACACGCGCTAGCTCTATAGATTTTTCTGCGGCTTTTAAGCTGGATACCATAGAATGACCGCCAGAATAAAGAGCCCCAACTTTATTTTCTTTTACAAGAACTAGGGGTTCGATGTCTTTAGCCTGTGGCACTCCGCCAGTAGCAATCTTAGTTATACCCTGGTTGTTGCCGCGCAATTGTGCATACATTAATACATCACCAATTATCTGAGCATCTTCTTTTTCATAACCTAATTTCTTAACGCCAATTAATACTTTTTCCCTCAAGTCGCTTACTTTTACTAACATCTTGTCTCCTATATACTATTGGCGAATTATATCATTTATTTTTTGGTCATACCGGCTATGTTTATATTCCTTTTAATCCTTTTGCTTTTAGGCAACTGTCTTCGTCTCACGATCAGAAAAATAGAGAACGCGCTATTGGCAACCACCCAAGCTGCCGGCCAAAGCGTGGTTGTAACTGAATAATTTTCTATTGCTAGCACTGCCAAGCAGTAGCGTAGTGCATTAATCATATAAAGCGAAAGCGCTTCACTTCGTGGCAAGCGCCAAGATTTTCGTACAGTAGGATAGAACGCCAGCATATCTGCTGCGACTATAATGTACATAGATAAAACTGGTTGGCTAGTAATATACCAAAAGCCGATTGCCAACAACCAGACAAGAACTATAAATGTGTCGGACTTTTTAATATAAAGCTTGCCCCTTTTTAAAAGAGCTAGGAGTACAACCCCAAAGCTTAAGAGTCCTGCAGCAACTGTTACCCACGCTGCAGCTCCAGCCCTGCCTCTTAGCTGCATGGCTACAATCAGTACTGTTGTCAAACCCCACAATGTCCAGCTGTATATATGTGGGCGAATTTTACCTCTTATAATTCCGTAGTAGTATGGTATATATGCAACAAAAGTTAAGATTACAGCTAATGCCCCAAATAACTCTTTCAATTAATTTTGCCAATCCTATCTGTTTTAATTAATACGATTTTCGGCCTAATCTACGGCTCTGTCAGTTCTTATCATCCAGTTATGGACATTATTAAACCTATCGATCGGACTATTCATACCAGTCAAATTAAAGTTATACATTTGACCATAAGTTGTGTAAATAAAACGAGGCCTATAAAGCGCTATAGCCGGCGCATCTTCTCGCCATGACTGAAGAAAAGGCGTGTACTTTGCAGCCCTAAGATCCTTATCTACCCTAGTCCTACCAGCTTCAAGTGCATCATCAACGACACTGGACTTATAGTCAGAAAAATTTAGTCTTCGCTGGGACCTAACATCAGCTTGCGAACTATGCCAATAGGCAAACTGGTCTGCGTCGGTACCCATCACGATTCCATAAATTAGAGCGTCATAGCTTCTTTCGTCAATGTTAGCCTGCAAGTCGCTCTGCGGCAATGAGCTAACTGACAGCTCTACACCCAACTCTTTCCATTGAAGCTGCAGATGTTTTGCAACCGATGCGTACTCTGCAGTATTTAAAGTATTAAGCTCAAGTGTCAATTTTTTTCCATCCTTAGTTCTGATTCCATTGCTTGGATCTATTTTCCAACCCGCTTCTTCTAATAAGTTAGCTGCGGCGGCTTGGTCATGGCCGTATTGCTGCAAATCTTCTCTATAGCCTATATGCTCGGGTAACAAAGGACCATTTATCTCTACACTGGGATAACTTAACTTACCTAATAAATTCTGCTTGTTAGTAGCCATAGTTAATGCACGGCGAACTTTAGCATCAGACAAATTGGCTGATTGAGTATTGAAGAATACCATCACAGCACCTGTCAATGGCACATTTAATTCCTTAACGTCTTGACCATCAACTGAAAGTGATAATGCACCGGCAATTGCATTAAGCTTTCCTTCTTTAAAACTATTAACTAACACCTGTTCGTTTAAGTATGATCGGACAATAAATTCGTCAATTTTAGGTCGCCCGAAGTGATAATCAGCAAATGCAGTTAATGCTATCCTTTGTTCACGCTGCTCTACGGTGTCGCCTACAACTTCCACGTCTTTCCACTTGAAAGGACCGCTGCCAACTGGTTCTATCGTATTAAATAAAGATCCACGCAAATCGGTTGCCTGAACATCTTTTAATATATGCTTGGGCAATAAACCTATAGTCAACGAGTGCGGGAAAGAAGCTAGAATATTAGGAAGAGTAAAGACTACTTCATGATCGCCCATAGACTCTACCTTGACTCCTTGCCAAGCAGAAAAATGTGGGGACCTGGCATCCGGATTCTGAATTGTCTTAATAGTAAAGACAACGTCTTCAGCAGTTAAGTTCTCACCGTCATGCCACTTTAAATCTTTCTTAAGTTTTACATTATATATTTTCCCGGTTTCATCAGCAGACCATGATTCTGCAAGATCGTTTTGCAGTAGATTCTTTTCATCATAAGTTAATAGACCAGCGAATATAAGCTTGGACACTGAGGCGTTTACATCATTAACTGCAAAAATTGGATTGGAGTTTGTATATGATCCAATTATCCCCTCGCTATAAATGCCGCCGCTAACTGGTACAAGTTTTAAAAAGTACCCGCCAAGCGCCCTTGTCTGTATAATTACACTCGCAATTAAGGCAACGACAAGCAGCACCCACGACAGAATAAATCTTCTAACCTCATACAATCTTCCAAGTCGTCTGAAGAAATGCTTATCAATATGCTCTTCGGTCTGTGAGCCAATGTCGCCGATTTGTCTCTGGCGCTGCCTTACCTTGCGTCGCCAACGAAGCTTTGTTGCTCTATCTATCATAATTACTTATTTTATTGCCCACCTTTTAAGTAAGTCTTTCAATTTATCTTTTATGCTTGAATGATGTTGGCCAGGAGTGAAAGAGAAAACACTACCACCATGAAAATGGTTATATTGTGCAAAGATTTTTCTGATCCGCGGCGAACAGTATTAACCTCTCCGCCACCACCCATACCAGCGCCCAGGCTTGCACCTCTTGTCTGCATTAATATAAGAATTATCAAAATCCCACCACTTATTAATGTAATATAGTTTGCTATGGTCATTTGCTATTTCTTCCTCCGACTTGAAGCCTAGTTTATTTCATTTCTTTTACGCCAGCGAAGATAGTTTTGCTTACCTTATATCTTCTACTATGGCAGTAACTAAATAATTTACAATACCTATTATAACACCTGCCAGCATCGCAGTACCAAAACCAGTAACTTCTAACGGACTATAGAGATAGCTGGCTAGCATCACCATCAAGCCATTTACGACAATCATGAATAATCCAAGCGAAAACAGTATAGCCGGCAAGCTTAAAAGTACGACCAAAGGCCTTATTAAAGTATTAATTATTGCCAGTATAAGTCCGGCCATAATAATTATCCCAATTTGGCCATTATAATCTATTCCACCGCTTAAAAAGCCGGCAGCAATCCACAATCCTAAGCTGCAGACAACCCAACGAATTAGAAATCTAGACCAAGGTTTTTTCATACTTCAGCATCATTGTAATTCATTGACTCCTTAAATAAAAGATTCCCGATTCTAAATTAGTTAAAGATCGATCGGCAAGTCAATGCTTAGAATTTCTATACCGGTCTCTGTTACAAGAATATTATCTTCTATCCTTATGCCTATATCCTCATCTGGTATATATATTCCTGGCTCTACAGTAAGTACCATTCCATCTGCTAACGGCTGGGTATAGTCGGCAGCATCGTGAGTATCTAAGCCAAGAAAATGAGATACCAGATGAGGATAATACTTTTTTAATTTCCGCTTGTCGTCTACATCGTTAATTAATTTTAACTTTAAAAGCTCCTTGGCCATTTCCCGATCTACAGATTGTTCAAATTTTTTCATATCCAACCCAGGCCTGAGCAGGCTTAATGCATACTCCCGCATATTTTTAACTGCCTCGTACACAGCCAACTGTCTAGTCGTAGGTTTTGTAATTGCAAAGGTCCTCGTAATATCAGCACTGTAATTGCACACCTCAGCACCGACATCCATCAGTAGTAAAGCACCTTCATTTATAGGCTGATTGTTTTTCATATAATGAATGGTTGCTGCATTTCTACCTGCGGCAATGATCGGCTGATAGGCATGTCCGCTAGCACTTCGTCTTAAAAATTCCCTTGTTACATCGGCTTCTACTTGATATTCGTAATTGTAGCTATTAATTTTCTTCTTTACTGCTATCAATGACTTGGAAGTTATATCAATTGCCTTTTGAATAGCCTTAATCTCAGGCGGCTGCTTGATCTGCCTAAGTCTGGCTAGCGGTTTTCTTATGTCGGTTATTTCCAGTTTACGGTGCTTTTTAAGCGAACTTAACAGTGCGCCCCTTGCAGGATTAGCGTAAAAACCAAAATGATCCAGATAGGCTTCTGCTGGATATATTGTATGGATTTTTTTATACTTTTTAATCATCAGATCCAGTTTAGTCCAGCCAGCATGATGCTCTAAAATTTCATCTATACCTGAGGCTTCTAAAATAGCTTTTTTATCTATTGCTCCATCCCACTGGTCTCGGTGCTCGCCCCTTTTAGGCGCGATTAAAAAAGTTTCTTCGCGATTAATTACTAGCACAAAATCCGGTTCGTCTACTCCGGTCAAGTACCAAAAATTGCTATCTTGCCTAAATGGAAAAGTTGTATCAGCGCTGCGCTGCAACAGCCCGTTGGCGCTTAGTACGATTAGTTCTGAGTCTATAGACTCCTGTAACTTACGACGATTGCTAATAAAAAAGTCAGCAGTGAAAAATTCTGAATACATAACAATTGCGCATTATAGCGCACCACGCTTATTAGCGCGAAGATATTGTCTTAAAACGTGTGCCTTTTTTTCGCCTAACACAACCTCAAGATCCTGTTTTCTAGCCTGTTCAATTCCTTTATAGCTCCCGAATGTTCTTAGAAGCTTCTTTTTAGTGGTTGGCCCTATCCCTGGAATATCATCAAGCAAGCTGGCAGTCTGTCGTTTTACTTTAAGTGAGCTGTGATAGCTAACTGCAAACCTATGAGATTCATCACGTATTCGCTGCAGAAGTTTAATAATATGAGAGCTCTGAGGTAATCGGACAGTCAAAAAATCTTCACTCTGCACAACGGTACCGCCTAAGTCAGACAATTTATCGTTGTTTAACTGAGCGCTTGGCCAATCCTTCTTAATAATTATTTCCTCAAACTGCTTGGCAATCCCTATAGCCGGCAAACTTATGCCCTTTTCTTTTAATACTCCTAGAGCGCTTCCTAGCTGACCCTTTCCGCCATCTATCAGGAACAGATCAGGCTTTGGCCAATTCTTAGTATTCTTTTCGCTTAATCGCCTTGATAAAACCTCTCTCATGTGAGCAAAATCATCGTTGCCAGGAATGCGCATCTTAAACTTTCGGTACTCTCCTTTGTTGGAAACACCATTAGTAAATACGACCATACTCGCAACCGTGTCAGTACCGGACATGTGAGAAATATCATAACCTTCAATCCTTCGGGGAATCTTGTTCAGGCCCAGCAGTTCGGACAAATCTTGAAGCGCATGATCCCGACTGAGATCCAAATTTTCCTTATCGCTAAATAGTACCTGCTTCTGAAGATTATTTAGCGCAAAAACCTGGTTTCTTAACCTGGCTGCAAATTCAAAATCCTGCTCTTTAGCAGCTCGCTTCATCTCTTTTTCAATTTCTCTTATAACTTGAACTCGTTTGCCCTGGATGACATCAATAAGCTTGCGAAGATTAGCCCGATAATCAGATAGACTAGTACGCCCTTCTTCCAGTCCCGGATCTAAACCTAAATGATAGTGCAAACTAGCACGTTTTTTATTAATAGATTTAGACGTAGCAAATGGGAATATTCGTCTTAATATTTTTAATGCTTGTCGTATTGAACTAGCACTGAGATATGGACCGAAATAACGGGCATCATCATCCAAGGGCCGGCGAGTAACACTTACCGTCGGATAGTCGCTGTTATAGTCAATTCGAACATAAGAAACCGATTTATCATCCCTAAGCAGAATATTATATCGGGGCATATAGCGGCGGATCATCTCAGCTTCTAAAAACAGTGCTTCAATCTCGCTTTCTACTTCCGTCCAGTCTAAGTCGTCGATTTCACTGACAAGTAGTTCAGTCTTAGGATCTCTATTGCGAGAAGCTTGAAAATACTGCCTAACGCGGTTCCTTAGAACCGCTGCCTTGCCAACATAAATTATCTCTCCTTTAACGTTTTTGTGAAAATATACGCCTGGAGTGGTAGGCAGATCTTTTAGCTTTTTCTCTAATTTACTATTCACAATATATAGTATAGCGTGCCTAAGCCGCTGAGTTTCTCTATGCAGAATCTCTTAGTATTTCTGAAGCTTGTTTTAAAATTAGTTCGCTAGCTATTTTATAGCCATCAGCTGTAAGATGCACGCCGTCTTCAGAGTAAAGATTGCTTTGTTCTGTTATGTCGTGCATGTTTATTAGAAATACATTGTCGTGCTTATCAGCAACTGAATCTAGTATCTGATTGCGATCCAGCCGGCGCTGATAGCTTCTGCTGCCTTCTTTATAGGAATAATTCGTAATAAAGGCAATCTTTGCAGCTGGATTTTTGTCACCTATCAGCTGTATTGCCTCTTGGAGACCTTGCTCATACTGCTCGTCCGACTCAACTGCATTAGTGCCGAGTCCTACTATGACCATAGACGCGTTTTCAATAGCTTCTTCATTATCATTTATAGTATTTATTCCGTCTATATCACCTCCGACCAACGGCCTGCCGCCGACACCATCAATACTTTCCAGTCTGATGCCGTATTTAGAATCTCTTTCAGCTATCTCGGCTATATCGCGATAACCAACGGTCAATGAGTCGCCTATCATAACTACGCCAGGCATTTTCGCTTCAGCATATGATTCCCTAAGTTCAATAAGAAGCTGTTTTATATTATTAACCCTATCAACGCCTCCAGTTGCCATATTGTTACCGATATCATTATCATAGAAACCGCTTCCGTCTACACAGGGTATTGATGCAAACTCTTTACACAAGTCATTTACAGCTTCGTCCAAGCTCACATCTTCGCCTTTAATGTAGGCGGTGAGATTTGGACGCTTCCCACCCATAATTAAATAGTTGACTGCCATTTCAGTTTGAGCATCAGAATCAAAAGCTCGGTCTATATCTATGCCTGTAGTTTCTACAGCTGATTTAAATGTATCTGGTATGAACTGGAACTTGCCAACGGCAAAAATCTTGCCCTGCTCTTGCAGAGACAGCAACTCCCTAATTGTAAGCTGGGATAGTGTACGACCTCCAAATATTTCGTTATATTTTTGACTGCCAACTCCGGTATCTCCAGATTTTCCAGTGTTTACTGAGTCTATACCGCCTTCACCATGAGATATTTCAGTTAAAAGATTATTCATTGCAGTCAAATAGCGATTACTTGGCTTTAATGACTCAGGGGGCGTATTGCTAGGCGATGGAACATGCTCTTTACTTGACGATGAGTCACTCTTACCCGGAGTCTCTCCATCATGCTTAATTAATCCGTAACCGGCTAGAGCTATAGCAGACACGATCAGTAGCTTAACACCAGTTCCGGCTCCGGGCTGGGACTCTACTAATGGTTCGTTCCCTCTTGCTCGTTCGTGGATTCCTGGCTCATATGCATTAACAGATCCACCTAGACTATGTAGTCCAGGATCGTAGGCAGTTCTTTCAAAAGATAAACCGTTTTTAGACATAAGCAATATGAATTACAAAACTACATTATATATTATATATTGACATTTAGTCAATAGTTTGTTACAATAATTCAGTTCTGCTTATGCTAGCAGGATGTACCACGACCCCTGTTATGGGCGGTCACCATCCCAATACCCAGCTCAACCATGAGCCCGATCACTGGAGAACCAGTAGTCATGCATTCGAACAACTTGCCATTGGTGCGCTTTTTCAACAAGGCCACCACCATCACCTTGACAACGCTCTTCGCCAGCCCCCTCTTCGCCTTCCTGATCGTCCTGGACATCAGTGCCGGCAGCTACTACCTGCACGAGACTTTCAACAGTCCCGCCCTTGCGAATACGGTGAATTTCACCGTGCCGGCAACAAACTGGGATGTATCATGGACCTTCGCTCAAATCATCAGCGTTGTCCTTGGTGCGTTCATGAGCATTGCCCAGTTCTCGCTGTGGAATCTGGTGAAGATGGACAAACCCTTGAGGAGTCTCAGTCGTCGCCACTATTTCACACTGTTTGGGGCAATGGCCTTTTCGGTAGGTGACGCAGTCACAGACACCGGCGCAGCAACCATGTGGACCAGCTCGTCGCAAGACGGCAACATCCTCCCAGTTGCAGCGAACTTCGGTCAATGGGCAGCAGTTTTCGCTGTCTTCTTTGTCTGTACGTTCTACCTGCCGTTCATGGAGCTCTTCTTCGGCGTGGACAAGCCCCTCTTCGGCGCGTCAACTATCTCGCAGAAGCTGAGCAGGCGACACTCTCGATCAGAACGACGAGGGCTGTTGGGTCTTCGCAAGAAGCCTGGCAGCAGCAAGCTGTTCGATCAAGACGCCTAACGGGCAGTGCTGTGTGCTGGGGAATGGGCGAAACGGAGTGCGGGCTGAGGTAAGTTCGGTGTGTAGAGAAAGTTAGCAAGCGCTTGTCGCCTGCCAAACCAACTCCACCCTTACCCTCAGCCCGCGCTCCAAAACACCTAACTTTGTTGACGGTTTTATTTTTAAAAATAATATTAAGTATAAAATTGCCAATAAAAATAGCCTGAAGCAAAAGCCTCAGACTACTTATTATCAGTTAATTTTTTATGATTTCTTAAGTATAAAATTTACTAAAGATTTCCTGACCGGAGGAGTAACTACATGTTCCAGGTCTCGGTCACGGCGCAACTGTACTGTTTCCAACACTTGATCTGCTGCTTCATATTGAGGCTTTCTTCGGCTAAAATACCCTTCGGCTCGCGAGTCTATAACTCCTACAAATTCAAACGGGGTTAACTCATCGCCCCCTGTAGATCTACCGGAATCTATACTAATAACTTCAGCATCCGCTTCTGATTGGCTCAACTCTCCAATAGCTCCCATAATATCCGGATGCTCTAAATAATCTTTTAATGAATTAGGATTTGATCTCATAATATATACCTATAAACTAAAATTCTGCACGTTATAATCATATCTGCAGATATTTATTGTACGTTATTTAATATTATTTGTCAATATCTTATGGTTTATGCTGTCTACTAAAACAGCATTCAGTAAGCTAATTATTTGGGCTTGGCTGGTAGAATTTCATGGTTGTAATACCGACAGCAAAACCACCAAGTATCAGATGGAGTAGTACATCGAATAATGTCAGGCTAGTGGGCAGCAAGCCAAAAAGCTGAGGGCTAAATAGGGCGGCTACTGCCATCAATACATATGTCACACCGACTGCAAAAAGAGTTATTGTGGCCAAATCTTCACTTTCAAAAAAAATGCCGCATACCCTAAAGCTAAAGCTAGCAATACCCTTAGAATATCTAAACTAAAATCTACGCTTATAAGGCCGAATAGGTAGTTGTTTGTTAATAAACCGGCCAATGCTAAGCCAAATATTAATAATGTGTATACCTTGGCAGTATTTTTAATTAACATACATCCTCCAGGTTATTGCCCTAAATATTTTAGGCTAGTCATATCAATTAATCTGTAACAATTACTACTAATTTTCCAGAAAGGTGTTATATTAGTAAATTGACTAAATTAATATTTTTATAGAGGTATGAATGTCTGAAGGCATCTTTGATAAGATATATAAAGAGATTTCTGATATCTTCCGAAGTCCCAATGCATTTCGATCAGTACTGATTTTAGTACTATCTATGGCTTTTGCATTCTGGATAAGTCGATTATTAGCCAAGCTAATAATACGTATAGCGCAGAAAATAGCTGTAAGGGCTGACAATACTTCAGACACTGAAAGACAGTTCCGCTTACGGCGTGTAGAAACCTATTTAAGCGTGGCAATCGCTACAGTTAGAGTCATGGTAGTAGTAATTGTAGGTATAACCGCTTGGAGGCTGTTAAGCCCCTCATCCTCTAGCCAAGCGGCAGCAATTGGTGCCAGTGCTTTATTTATCGTACTTGCTGGTGGTACTGTCGGAGTAATGCTCAGGGACATAACTGCTGGTGCGACTATGATTATTGAGCACTGGTTCAATATTGGCGACTATGTCCGCATTGAACCGTTTATTGATGTGAGCGGAGTTGTTGAACGAGCAACCCTCCGTTCTATTAAGATTAGGTCATTAAACGGCGAAGTAATTAGAATTCACAACCAGCATATTCATGGAGTGAAGGTAACCCCTCGCGGCATGCGCACAATTGCCGTTGATGTTTTCGTAACAGATCCAGACAAGGGCAAGGAGCTAGTAGAAGAAGCATTGTCCCATATTCCAGTAGGCACTCTAATGATTACTAAAAAATCTAAAATAGACTCGATCCAGCAGTGGGGAGACGATCTGTGGAGAGTATTAGTTTACTGCTATACTGCCCCTGGAAGAGAATGGCTGATTGAGCAGTTTTTTCTAGATTCGCTAAAAGATATAGATAAACGAAAGAAAAGAAAAAATATACTTGTACACTCACCAATCGTTCGCTTTGCGGACGCTGACGCAGAACGCAATTTTAAGCGGGCGATTAGAGTTACTAAAGACGACTAGCTCAATTTAATACTGGGGTTTTGTCAGCACATTTTTCGCAAATAACATGGAGTTTACGGCGAATATTTGTTGAATTTACCATGTTGCTGGTTTTCTCACCACATTTTTCGCAATCAGCTATATCTTTAGCTTGATCAGAAAAGCCTATCTGCATCCTATCATCAAAAACAAACAGCTTGCCTTCCCAGTAACCATCGTCACCAAATTTTTCACCATATTTAACTATGCCGCCATCCAACTGATAAACTTCCTTATAGCCTCTATGACGCATTAATACACTAAGTATTTCACAGCGAATTCCACCCGTGCAGTAAGTTACAATTGGTCTATCTTTATACTTGCTAATTTCGCCTTCTTCAATATCACGTATAAAGTCTCTGCTGGTGCTAACATTGGGGACGATAGTATTTTTAAATCTGCCAATCTGCGCTTCATACATATTGCGCCCATCATAAAAAATCACCTCGTCGCCGCGCTCCTGCATCAATTTATGTAGTGCCGAAGGTTTAAGATGTTTACCACCGCCAACCAGTCCTTTACTATCTACTTCCAGTTCTTCAGCAGCATTAAAAGCAACGATCTCATCCTTTACTTTAACTTTGAGCTTTGGAAAATGATCACTGCCACCCTCACTCCACTTAAATACTGTTCCGTTAAATATACTGTGAGTTTTCATTTCACGGGTATAGTATTTTAAGTTCTTAAGATCACCGCCTAGCGTACCATTGATACCATGCTTGCTTATTAAGACCCTGCCTTTAAGCCCAAGTTTTTCGCATAGCGCACGCTGCCAGAACATAACTGTTTCCGGATCATTAATAGGCACAAATTTATAGTAGAGAATTATCTTTTCCATCAAATGACTATTATAAGATAAAAAATAACCCTTGTCATCTGATATTAATAAATATATAATAGTACGCTGAATTTATTATCTAATTGAGGCGGCCAAAAACCTTAAAACAAAAATCTGAAATAAACAGATTTCTTAAATTTACAAAAAGCACCCCACAAGGAGGAGGGGCGGCATGTCAATGACTAATAAAACAATAAAAATTTATCTGGAAGAAGCCTGGCGTTTTAAATGGCGGGTATTATTTAGTGTTTGCAACGCTAGCGTTAGCGTTATAATTGCTTCGTTTATAGCTCCGCTGCTTGTTGCCTCGCTTCTTAATAGAATCCAGTCTGGCGATTCAATTACACTTGGAAATTCTATGACTTTAATCGGACTATATGCACTTGCCCAGTTTTATGGGGAAATATTAGGATGGCGCTTAACTCTGTACAGCACTTGGACTTTTGAAAGCGGCGGGCAAAGAAACCTGTACAATCGCATATTTAAACATCTTGGCAGACAGTCAATGAGCTTCCATTCCAATCGATTTGGAGGTTCACTAGTTTCTCAAACTAATAAGATGGTCGGTGGGTTTGAAAGATTCTGGGACACTATTATATTCATGTTAACGCCGTCGGTAATAAGCCTTATAGCAGCAGTTGTAATACTGTCATTTATTTTCTGGCAATACGCGCTAATACTGCTACTAGTATCATTAACTTTCATTACGGTTATAGTGCTTGGCTCAAGACTAATGGCTAAGCTGAATATAGAAGAATCGCAGGCTAGCACAAGACTTACCGGACGCTTAGCAGACGTAATAACCAATATCCTGGCAGTAAAAAGTCATGGCCATGAAGAGTTTGAAATTAACGAATACGATAAGCAGACCGTTTCCTGGCGACGTAAAAGCCTCAATACAATGTGGGGGTTTTTAAAAGTCAGCACCATATACTCATTACTGTTAGTAATATTAAATACTTCCGCATTCGTATCTGCTATTTGGGCTGTTGAAAGAGATTTAATTAATCTTTCTGTCATTTACCTAGCGGTATCATATACACTAACAGTCTCTAGGCAACTTTGGGAGATGAACAATATAATGCGCAATTTTCACCGGATCATGGGTGACGCCTATGACATGACTGAAATTTTGCAAATTACACCTCAGATTGAAGATGCCGATGATGTAGAGGCGACAAAAATTAGCCGAGGAGCGATAGATTTTGACAGTGTCAGTTTTGCGCATGAAGAAGGCGGCAATTTATTTAACCGTCTTAATCTACATATCAAACCCGGCGAGAAGGTAGGCCTTGTCGGACACTCAGGTAGCGGCAAGACTACCTTAACTAAGCTGCTGCTTAGATTCATGGACATAGACTCAGGCACGATAAGAATTGATGGTCAAAATATAGCAAAACTTAGGCAGTCCGAGCTAAGATCGCATATTGCCTACGTACCCCAGGAGCCAATTTTGTTTCATAGAAGTCTGCTAGAAAATATTGGCTACGGACAACTAGGTTCTAGCAAGAAAGCAATTAGAGGCGTCTCGAAGCTTGCTAATGCCGATGATTTCATTAGTAAATTACCAGAAGGCTACGATACCCTTGTCGGAGAAAGAGGCGTTAAGCTTTCTGGCGGCCAGAGACAGAGAATTGCAATTGCCCGAGCGATGCTAAAAAATGCTCCTATTCTGCTACTAGATGAAGCCACAAGCGCCCTTGACAGTGAAAGCGAAGAGCTTATCCAGGATGCTCTTTGGAAACTAATGGAAGGCCGGACTGCTATAGTAATTGCTCACAGGCTAAGCACTATTCAAAAAATGGATAGGATATTAGTTATGGACAATGGCCAGATAATTGAAGAGGGCACCCATAAGGAACTTCTAAGGGTTAACGGCGCATATGCTAATTTATGGCATAAACAGTCGGGAGGTTTTATAGAGGAATAAAAAACTGCAAGATTAAATTCTTGCAGTTTTTTGTTAAGACCTGAGTTCTTACTCTTCAGCTGGCTCAGTTTCATCTGTGCCTTTATCTGAATCAACTTGATCGGCCTCTTTTTGGTCTTCTAAGGCAGCGTTAGCTTCAGCAATCTGGTCTTTCGGCACCTGCACATCTGCCACCATTACATCGCTTTCCGTAAGAATAACGACACCATTAGGAACTTTAATGTCGGCAACTGTAACCTTGTCGCCATCTTCCACTAATTTTTCACCTGGCACAAAAAGCTCTTCAGGCAGACTGCTGGGCAGCGCCTCCACTTGTACAGTATCCAGATTCTGTAAAATTAATAATCCGACTTTTTCAGCTGGTACTTCACCTTCTATTTTAACTGGTACCTCGGCTTCGACTTTCTCATTTCGCTTGACCGCATGAAAAGCTACGTGGCGAATAGTATTTTTAGCAACATTAAAATCTACGTCTTTTATCATCACTAAATGCTTCTTGCCATCTACGTCCAACTCAATTGGACTATGCTTTCCAGCTTGACGATAAACCTTTGTTATATCTACAAAGTTAGCGCTGATAGCCTGAGAATCTTTGCCTCGCTCATAGACGTTAGCAGGTACAATGCCTTCACGCCTTAACGCCTTTACAGCTTTTCCTAGCTCTTTTCTTTCTTTAGCTTTTAGCACGATAGTATCACTACTCATGTTTTATCCCCTCTAGAAGTTATCGTAGTAATAGTATAGCAGATGCAACTTTAGATATTCATAATCACTTTAGATTTTAATTTATAAAATTCTGATATTTATTGCTGTATACTACTTTGATATGGGTTATTTTGAAAATTTGATACGTTCCGGCGGCTTAATCGGACTAATTGCCGTTGGCTTTGTGGTGTTTGCAGAAAGCGGTCTTTTAATTGGAGTCCTGCTTCCAGGCGGTGACACTACCCTGTTGCTAGCCGGCTCTTTTGCTGCCACTGGCAGAATTCCATTACTGCCCTTACTGATTGTAATTGTTCTCGCAGCGGTAATTGGCGATAATGTCGGATATGAAATTGGCAGGCGAACAGGTAAAAGGATATTTAGAAAAAAAGAGAGTTTCTTATTTGATCCAGAACACCTTGTAAGAGCTGGCAAATTCTATGAAGTACACGGCGGTAAAACTATTATAATAGCTAGATTCGTACCTATTGTGCGCACATTTGCTCCTTTAATCGCTGGTGTAGGCCATATGCCAAGAAAACGCTTCCTATTCTTTAATATATTAGGTGCAGTAGTCTGGGGTATCGGCGTAACCATGATAGGCTATTTACTAGCCAACTTGCTGGGCGACAAAGTAGAAGACTTGGAAAAATACCTGCTAATAGCGATTGGCGTAACTACCATACTGGCGTTTGGCCCCGCGGCGTATCAGTACTTTAAACTAAAATCCAAGCATAAGAAGACTAGACAAGAGCTACAGGAAGAAAAAGAAATTAGAGAAGAATTAAAAGAAATAGCCGAAGACATCGAGGAAGATGTGCGCGCCTAATTACTGCCTCTACGCTGCCTTAAAAGTAATTTGCTTAAATCAAGATTCTGGGTATCGCTGTATTCCTTGAAATCATCATGCACATCACTTACTGCCAACTCTTTTAAGGTAAGCCCGAATGGAGTATGGTTAAACTTCATTTCCCTAATGTCGTCATGGTCTGCTGCATACTGGAAAGAGTAACTTAGGAGAGACTCAGGCTTTTCTACCAACACGCAAACTCTAGTAGCCATTTTTGGTATTAGGCTGGTAGTTACTCGTTCAAGCTTAACTTTAAATTCTTCGTCACTGTGGGCTAACTCCACAGCTTCACTAGCAAATTCACTCATTTTTTCAGGTGAACTAGTTGATGTAGCTTTGTAGTGCCTAGGATTAATTCGTTGCGCGCGGAATCCTGCTACAGCCATTCTAGTAACCGCATTAAACATGACTGTACCTGCAAAATATGCTACTTCAAGAACTTTGCTAGGGGGTACATCTTCTTCCGTTTCACCGAAACCTCCAACAGCTATATCACGTCCCCACGCATAAAATAAAAAGTTATCAGCCGCGATCCTCAACTGCTCTTCTCGTCTAGTACTCATAACATGCTATTATAGCATATTATTCAAGTATTTTCCAGTATATGAACCCTTAGCTCTAGCAATCTCTTCGGGCGCGCCAGTCGCAACTACAGTACCGCCTTTGTCGCCACCTTCTGGCCCCATGTCAATAATAAAGTCAGCTGATTTTATAACATCTAAATTATGCTCGATAATAACCATTGAATTACCAGTATCTACCAGGGCATGAATTACCTCTAGCAGTTTTTTTACATCTGCCATATGCAACCCAGTTGTCGGCTCGTCAAGTATGTAGAGAGTTCTACCGGTAGCTCGCCGAGACAGCTCGGTGGCCAACTTAATTCTCTGAGCTTCGCCGCCTGAAAGTGTTGTTGCTGGCTGGCCAAGTCCGATATAGCCTAAGCCAACATCTACTAATGTTTGTAATTTTTTAGCAATATTAGGCATATTTTCAAAGAAAACTAGTGCCTGTTCAACTGTCATTTGAAGTACGTCGCTGATTGTTTTGCCTTTATAGTGGATTTCTAAAGCTTCACGATTATAGCGCTTGCCATGACATACCTCACAGGGAACATAAACGTCTGGCAGGAAATGCATTTCTATCTTTATGATTCCATCGCCAGTACAGTTTTCACAGCGGCCACCCTTAACGTTAAAGCTAAATCTGCCAGCTTTATAACCGCGGATTTTTGCCTCAGGAGTACTGGCAAACAGTTCGCGAATTGGAGTAAACAGCCCTGTATATGTAGCCGGGTTGCTACGCGGCGTGCGACCAATTGGCGACTGGTCAATTACAATCGCCTTATCCAGTTCCTTAATCCCTACTATGTCATCGTGTTTTCCAGGCACCATATTTGCCCGCATTAATCTGGCTTGAAGTTCTTTGGCCAATATATCATTTATTAAGCTAGATTTCCCTGAACCGCTAACTCCGCTAACCACGACCAACTGGCCTAGTGGTATGTCTACGCTAACGTTTTTGAGGTTGTTTTCCCTGGCACCCTTAATACTTAAAAACTTACCGTTGCCCTTGCGGCGCTTTTTAGGCACGGGGATAGTCTCTTCGCCTCGCAAGTACTTGCCAGTAATACTATTTTTTGTATTTGCCACCTCATCAGGTGTACCTGTAGCTACAATTTTACCGCCGTGAACGCCTGCTCCCGGGCCAATGTCTACTAGATAGTCTGCCGTTCGGATAGTATCCTCGTCGTGCTCCACGACAATTACGGTATTGCCTAGATTTCTCAGGTGTTCAAGCGTCTTAATAAGCCGCTCATTATCTCGCTGATGAAGCCCGATGCTCGGCTCGTCCAGTACATATAAAACACCTTGCAGTCCAGAGCCAATTTGAGTTGCTAGCCGAATACGTTGAGCTTCGCCTCCACTTAAACTAACTGCACTACGAGCCAGATTCAAATAGTTAAGACCGACATCCTGCATAAATTTAAGACGAGCATTAATTTCTTTAAATACCTGCTCGGCAATATGCTTCTGTGTCTCATCGAGCTTAATGCTCTTAAAAGTATCGACTGCATCATCTATAGATAATTCACAAATATCCATAATAGACAGATTATTAATAGTGATTGCTAGCACTTCAGGCTTAAGCCGGCGCCCCTTACAGACGGCGCATGGTCTTTCCTGCATGAATCTTTCTATGTCACGGCGGATAAAGTCACTGTCAGTTTCTTTATGTCTACGCTCTAAATTAGGTATAACGCCCTCATAGGTTGAATTGAAGCTGCGGCCTATTCCGAGGGAAACACGGTAAGTCTGGTTACCTGTACCGTATAAGATTCTTTGTAGGTCTTCCGGTTTAAGTTCGCCAGTAGGTGCGTTCAAACTAAATCCATAAGCATCTGCTACAGCCTGCATCTTCTTCATATACCAGGCATCCACGTTTATGCGGTTATAGGGCCTGATTGCACCTTCTGCTATTGTTAGCCTACCGTTTGGTATCACAAGATCAGGATCGACTTCCAGCCGATTGCCAAGCCCGGTACATACTGGACATGCGCCATGGGGAGAGTTAAAGCTAAAAGTTCGAGGCTCAAGCTCTGGGATGGCAACATCAGGATGATTGACACACGCATAGCGAAGCGAATATATAGTGTCCGATTCTGTATCGGCATTATGAACCATTATTTTTCCATCAGCTAAATCTAATGCCTGTTCAACGCTCTGCGCTAAACGGCTACGGCTAGCTTCATCATTAACAAGACGGTCTACAACAATTTCAATGGTATGCTTGTAGTTTTTATCCAGTTCTGGAAATTCATCCAATGCATAGATAACGCCATCTACCCTAGCCCTAGCAAACCCCAGTCTCATGAACTGTTCGGGTACATGTTCAAATGCACCCTTTTTATCAATAACTACTGGAGCTAGCACAATCAGCTTAGCGCTGTCTGGCAAAGCAACGATTTGCTCAATAATATTCTGGGTTGTCTGTCTGGTTACAGCTTGCCCGCAGATTGGGCAGTGCGGTGTACCAATCCGAGCGTAAAGCAGTCTTAAATAATCATAAATTTCGGTGACTGTCGCCACTGTACTTCTCGGGTTACGGCTAGTTGATTTCTGATCAATAGATATTGCCGGACTTAGGCCATCTATTTGATCAACATCCGGTTTTTCCATTACCCCTAAGAACTGGCGAGCATAGGAGCTCAGAGACTCTACGTAGCGCCGTTGGCCTTCTGCATAAATCGTGTCAAAAGCTAAGCTGGATTTGCCCGAACCAGATAGTCCAGTAATAACAACTAGCTTTTCTCTCGGTATAGTCAGATCAACGTTCTTGAGATTATGCTCTCTTGCACCTTTGACAACAATATAATCAGCCACGTTTTAATTACTCCTAAACGGATGGATTATATCTTAAAAATTAACTTTTTTCCAGTATTCCAGCCTTTACAATCTGTAAATAATTACATACCCTATAATTTTTGGTATACTCTTCAAGTATATGGTCAAACTAAAACGATACGGCAAAATAATTGTTTTTGATACATTGGCGCTACTTTGTTTTATTGGTGTAATTTTATTTGGTTGGCTGCCAGGGCCTGGCGGTATACCGCTACTGATTTTAGGATTAAGTTTTCTTGCAGTTAATCATGACTGGGCTGAACGCTGGCTGGAAACCGCTAAGCTTCATGGTGTCAGCTTTAAAAGATTGCTATTTCCCAACATTCAATGGGTTCGTCATACCTATGATGTAGTGTTTAGTAGCATTGCTTTAATAGGAGCCTATGTACTTGTTCAGCATGACAATAGATATGTCGAAGGTGCTGCGGTCATGGCCATTTGTTTCAGCTTATTCATCCTACTGTTAAATAGAGATCGCTTTGGTAAATTTAGTGATCTTATAAAAAAATCACGCAAAAGCAAGCCATGGACTACGGGCATAGAAGTTTAATTTAGCATAAGCATTATATAATATTATTGACATCATTGCCACTCTAGTATTATAATCCATTTAAACTTTACGAGGTGGCACAATGTTAAATTTTATAGTTTTAGGCTATGTGCCTGGAACATCTATCCAAATCTCTTTTTTTAACTACTTATTAACCATGTCAGCTGTCACTTTGGGTGCGGGATGTTACTGGCATTTTCTTGGTTCATCAGTACGTAAAAAAGCTCGTCATATTGCAGCTATACAACTAATAGCTCTTTAAATATCGCTTGACGGTAATATGCTCTCTCCATAAAGCTGAAGTTCCTGGAGGAGATATTGCTCGTTTGAAGACAGATCGGGCTTAGAAGACAATTCACTAAGCCTTGTGAAGAATTTGCTTACCTGGCTTTTTTCACCGCCGTCCATCAAAGCGTGAGAACGATGCTTTTCCCAAGCCTCTCTTTCTTCCTGGCTTAAATAGGCGAGATAGTTGCGGGCCTTATACAGGGGCAACAGGTCATTAAGCCTTTGGTCGTTAAACTGCATGTTCAAGCTCCCTATTTCACTACTATCCGCTGCACGCACTACCGACATAGCCGTCCTATCGCCATCATTAAAGAATCCATCATAAAGCCGCTCGTCAACCTCTTGAGCAACAGTAAGAAGATTGGCCTGCCGCTGCTTATCCATTATATTTATGGCTGCTAGTAAATTCTTATAAAAGTCCGGATATTTTACTAGTTTTCTGTGATTGTCGTTTATTTTATTTAAGTCTATTTTGAGTCGCTCCTGGCTAGATTTATCCAAGACCGCGATAGGAGCAACTGCTGGACACCTGTTAAACTGAAGGGTCTTTACAGGAAATCTTTTAGTCTCATCTTCTGGGCGATCTCGCCAAGCGACCGCAAGCTCTGCCGGAGAAAGATGTACAAGCTCTTCTGGATCGCATCTAAGATCATAAATCAAAGATCCCTGCTTACCAGGATGCTCACCCAAATTAACCGCTACTGTCGTCTTCTGATATGCGCTTGGATACTTGCCGCTAGTATATACAAACCCTTCGCCAGACTGGACTAAGTTTTTTACTTTATTCTTGTCTCTCATCCCCAGTAAGTATTCAAATAATTTTGGCTGTTTGTTATGTATAAGTCTGGCAACAGCGATTGTAGCGTTAACATCACTAAGCGCATCATGGGCATTATTATGCTCAAGCTTATTAACCGCCGTTAGCAGTTCCAGGCGGTTAGTCTGCTGACCGTCCGGTTTGAATGGCCATTCTATTCCATCAGGCCTTAGTGCTCTAGTCATTCTTACTACATCCAGAATATCCCAGCGAGACCTGCCATCGCGCCAAGCCCATTCATAGGCATCATAAAAGTTGCGGTAATGTAGAAACCGCATAAATTCGTCGTCAAATCTAATCGTATTAAAACCAGTAAAGATAGTATCTTTGATAGCTATATTGTCTGTAAAATATCTTAGAAACTCAGCTTCTGTAATGCCGTCAGCTATAGTCATCTGAGGAGTGATGCCAGTGATTAGAATTGCATCGGGCTGCGGCAATACATCATCAGTTAATTTGATTAAAATGTTGTCCGGTTCAGCGATTGGCCTAAGCTGCAGGTCGGTTCGCTGACCAGCGAACTGCATAATCCTTGATTGCCGCGGACTAATTCCGCTGGTTTCAAGATCGTAAAAATAAAAGCTTGCACTCATTACAAGATTATTTTAACACTGTTTCGTTCAGCCTTGGCACATTAGTGATCAGCAAAACTCGTCAGAACAATCTATATGTTGACAGTGTATAGGACGGTACGGAGCTTAAGAAAAAGGCATTTAGCCAAAAAGCTGCAACGTACCGCCCCTTTATTGAGCCTCATTCTTGACTTATTCTTTCGCCAAGACCGTACTCTCAAGCACCATAAAGGCGCATCCCCTCGCATTTATATGGCAGGCTGCCAATTAAATACTCGCCACTTCACAGTGGTTTTTACCTCCGGGTAGAGTCTAGTGGCCGCGTTTCATCGCCTGATACCGAAGAGCAAGCCTAAAGCGGCAAGCACGGCACAGGCACCCATCAGCAATGCTAAAGACGGAGACTTATCCACCGTCAAGTAGTACACGCCGAGAGCGAACGCCAGGATGAACAAACCCACCAGCAAATAACCGCCGGAGTCAGTTCTTCTCTGCAAGGACCCTTTCATTTTCACCTCCTAAGAAAGGTGAGGCATCATGCTTGATGCAATAGCGGATCTCGCCATCAAGCATATTATTACATAATTATTGCATTATATCAATACTCTATTTTGCCAACGCTGCCAATTTCAATAATATCGTTTCTCTCTACTCCTTGGCGTTCAATTTCCCGCATTATACCCATTTTTTTCATAATATCGCGTAATCGTCTTACGCCTTCTTCGTTTTCAAAGTCAGTTCTAATAGCAAATCGTTCTATTTTAGATCCGCGCACTAAATAGCCGTTATCTCGTTTAATAATTTGCCATGGCATTTTGCTTGGATCAATTTTATAAACTGGCAGTCCGCGGTCTTGATCCTCTTGAGCTTCAGCAACTTCAGCCTCTTTTGCTTTTAATACCTGGTGCTTAACTTCATATAAAAGCTCCTTAATACCCTGTCGGCTTTGGGCAGATAATGCCATCAGTGGAGTCTCTGCGGGAACTAGGGGCTGTAAACGTGCTAGCTGGTCTTGGATTATATCCTCATCAAGTCCTTCGATTTTAGTAATTGCTACTACTTGGGGCTTCATCGTAAGATCAACCCTATACTTAGACAGCTCTTCCTGAATAGTTAGGTAAGTGGCAGCAATATCTTCCTGGTAAGCATCGATTAAGTGTACAAGCACTTTAGTTCTTTCCACATGTCTAAGAAAATCATCGCCAAGACCTTTACCTTCACTTGCTCCTTCAATTAGCCCCGGAATGTCGGCAAACAGTAATGAGGTTTCATTATCCACGTCAACGACCCCCAGATTAGGTATAAGTGTGGTAAAAGGATAGTTAGCAATTTCCGGGCGAGCATTGCTAATAACGCTAATTAGGGTAGATTTACCTGCATTGGGAAGGCCTATAAGTCCAACATCGGCAATCATCCGAAGCTCTAAAGTAGCGGCAAAAGCTTCACCTGGCTCTCCGCGCTCAGCAATTTTTGGCGCCTGTCTTACAGAGCTAACAAAATGAGCATTGCCAAATCCGCCCTTGCCTCCTTTTGCAATTACAGCTCTTAGACCGTCCTCATTTAAATCAGCCAATTCTCCACCATGCTCGTCAATCACAACCGTACCAACAGGCACAGGCACGACAAGATCTTTACCGCTCTTCCCATGCTTCTTCTGCTTTCCGCCGTTCTTGCCGCTGTCTGCCTTAATGGCCTTCTGAAATCTAAATTTAGCTAAAGTATTTTGGTTACGGCTAGCCTCAAATACAACATCGCCGCCATCACCGCCGTCGCCGCCATCTGGACCACCTCTATCAACGTAGATTTCATGACGGAAACTAACTACGCCATTGCCGCCGTCGCCGGCAGAAATATTAACCTTAACTTTATCTATAAACATATGTTATAAATTATACAATATTTTTACACTAATGAACAGAGGTTTAATGGATGTAGGTGTATCTGGCAGCTTCAGCTGGGCTTAGCAGCCTTGTCGTAACCTCGTACCTACGCCTGCGATTCATCTCAGATATAAATACGCTACCATCTTCATTTACATATTCCACAAAGCCAACATGACCGGGATTACTCAAGTCCGTGACTACTGCAGCTCCAGCTGCTGGCGTACGATTGACAGTCAGGCCTGCCCGCGGTGCACTTCTAGCCCAAGGTCCAGCGTTACCCAAGTTTGCAGGTAGCGGACGACCAATTTCTGCACGCTTGTTAGCAACATACCAAGTACAATAACCTGGTACATAGCCGTTATACCCGTAAACCGCAGTATTCCCGAAAGCAAATCCTGCATAAAATGGCCGGCTAGCAGGAGCAGGCGCTGCTTTAATAACTCCGCCAGGCAAAACTATCCTTTCGCCTTCAACTAATCCTGTTAGCTCTACATCATTAAAACTAATTAAAGCCTGTTGGCCGACATTATATTTATTGGCCAACGATTCAATAGTATCGCCACTTTTTACGGTATATACAATACCGTTAACTGGTGGTATTACGAGCGTAGACCCGACTTTTAGCCTATTGCCCGTTAAGTTATTGGACCATTTAATACTGTCCGAAGTAACTCCGAACTTTGTTGCCAAGGATTCCAATGTATCGCCATCGACAACTACATATTCTTTAATATCTTCTTTGGTTTTAATCTCAGAACTAAGTATCTGCGGCTTCAGAACGCTTTCGTGAGAACTAACCGTAGAATTTAATTCAGCAGTTACAGAGTCAGCATCATTGATAATTAAGCCCGTCTCAGGCATGCGAGTCATTAATGCAACGTTAACGGCAATATCTGCAGCAGATAGGGTGTCTAGAGGGTTTGAAGTCTGGGCTTCTTCAGCAGTCGCTAAAGCACTATATTTCGCCGAACTACCACCAGAATTATTTATAACGACAAAAATAGAGATTAGAACAATAGCGATATTACCAGACACTAGACCGTATCTGACAAGACGTTTTCTATTGCGATTATAGTACTTCGCTGGGTTGCGAAGTGGATTTGCATATATTCTACTTATTGAAGCGCCGGATGAACTGGAAGTACGCTTACTCTTTTTGGATAAACTAAAAATAGTCGGCTCCCTGAGGCATTTGCCTCATTTAACCTATAACTAGCGTTTAATTGCTTATATTACCAGGAAGAATTCGACCTTTCCTGTTTTGGTAATTTTAATCTCTTAAGTGTGCTAGCTAAAGGCTGTGAACATAAGTACAGCAATTGAATAATACGCTTATACTTATCGAATTCACAATCAAAATATTATCAAAAACCTATCCCGAAAGTCAAGCTTTGCTATCTGTTAATGCTTATGCTCATTAATTATTCTATTGGACTTTATATATAAAATTCTGGTACTTATCTAGCGCAGGGACCCAGTCGCTGTAGCCCACCCGGTTAAACCCAGCTATGCCGTTCATATCGGAATATTTTATGTAATACTGACCATTTTCCTGCTTAACTTGCTCAACTACACCTACATGCCCCCATGAACCACCTACACGATCGCCGCTAATTCCAGTGGTTTGAGCAATAGCACCAGGTACAGGCACCTTGCTTACCGCCCACCCTGGAGTTCTAGCGGCATTAACTGCCCATGTCCTGGCATGACCCCACCCAGGAGGCGCTCCGCCATGCGCAGCCGCGTAATAGGTACACCAGCCAGGGTCATAACCATTATTGCCATAACGTACAAAGAAATTAAAAGTGGGGGCTGGTTTTTGGGCATTTGGTAAGAAAATCATCTTACCAGGTGTTAAGCCAGTAAACTCTGCATCATTAAACACTATTACCTGTTCAGCGGTAATTCTATAAAGCTGCGCAATTTTTTCCGCTGTATCGCCGCTTCTAACTGTATAGATAATGCCGTTCATAGGCGGGATAAGCAGTCTGATTCCGGGCTCTAAATTGTCATTTTGAAGATCGTTTGACCACCTTATACTGTCGGAAGTAACAGCAAATTTTTCCGCCAAACTGCCGACCGTGTCTCCGGGTTGAGTAATATACTCGATAATATCGGCTAAAGTCTTTAGGTCTGCAGTCATAATTTGTGGTTTATGGGCAATATCCCTGTTAACAGTAAATGTTTCAAGTTCTGCATTTACTGTGTCAGCATAATTTGTAACAGCTGCAATTTCTGACATATTAGTCATTCTTGCTATGTTAACAGCTATATCTGCTGCTGAAATTTCGTCAAGTGGATTTACTGGCGCCTGATCACTGGCCCTAACGCTGTAAGTAGCAGCATTATTGCCGGAATTAGATATGACTATGAATATTGCTATACCAACTATCAATATATTAACGCCCAATATGCCGTATCTGGCCATATTTTTCTTAGCCAAAAACTTTTTTTTGCGCCTGCGGGCTGCCTTTTGGGGCGTAGCCATATTTGAGTTTGGCGTATGTTGCCGCGGAGCGCCTTTTTTAGCGGGCCTAATATCCAATAGCTGGTCCTTATATATTTATATCAGTTAGCAAAAATAAGTATGTACAGACATTCTAGCAACTTGGCAGCAAAGACGTCAAACAAGCATAAGCTCTAACTAGCCACGACAATTATCTTCTGGGCGGGCAATACCATGAGCTGCCTTCAGCTCTTCATGCTGCTCATTGGTTTCACTAAATCTGGTAACGCAGTCTGACCCTGAAACAAAGTATAGGAAATTAGTCCCTGCCGGACGAGCCACTGCGGCTAGGGAGCTGTTGCTAATACTACTTATTGGCTCAGGTGGCAGACCATCTATTGTATAGGTGTCGTACTCAGGCGGGTAGCCGTCCGTAGCATTAGACTGAAGCTTCATGCCCATATTAAGCCTTTTAATAAAAACCTGTGCTGCTTTTGCCCGATTATCTACTACATGACCGTTGCTATCGCGCTCGCCGACTTCACGTTCAACAATTGATGCTAAAATAATTCCCTGATAAACGCTCAACCCCTGCTGGGCTATACCAGCTCTAATTTCTGGGGTTAAAGCTTCGGCCATTTCATCAAGAGACTGTTTAATTATTGTCTGCGGAGTAGTTTCAGCTATGAACTGATAAGAGTCCGGATATAGAAAACCTTCCAGAGAAGCGCCTGCGGGTAAATCAACTAACGCAGGGTGTCCGCTATATGCTTCAGGATTAAAAGCTGCGTCTATTTCATCCTGGCTATAATGCGTATTATCTGCAAAGTTTTTCTTTATCTGGGCAATATTGCTCCCGGGGATTATAGTAAACAGATCATTAGCGACATCACCCTTAACAAGCTTAGAGACAATATCCTGGACACTCATAGATTTGCGCAGCTTATACGTACCAGCCTTAAAGTCTTGGCCAACTCCTTTAGACCTTACATACTGAGAGAATGCCTGGGTGGAACGAATTAGATTCTTTTCATAAAGCACTTCAGCAATCCGGGGAGTTAAGGAACCTGACTCGATTGTAAAGCTAATATCTTCTTCTGAGCTTGCGTCTACTGGCTGTAAGTTATGATGGTAAAGTTTATTTATCCCATAATAGCCGCCAGCAATCAGTACGGCCGCCAATACTGCTAGCGAAAGGACAACTCTCCCTAATCGCCTACTCATTTTATTGCCATGCTTATATGATTTCATGCTATATTTTGCTGACTTTCAGTTAGATAATCCTGCAATATTATTGCCGCAGCCTCTGCATCAATGTCCGCTTTGTCGTATGATTTATTTCTGGATTTAAGTCGCTCTTCGGCCATAACTGACGTTACGGCTTCATCTTGATACACCTGAGGTGTTTCTAAGACCTCACTAAGCTTTTCAGAAAACTTGCGAACATTTACTGTTTGAGCTGTTTCCCGGCCTGTCATATCTCTAGGCAGGCCAATTACAATTGTAATAATTTCTTCTTTTTTAACAAAATCCTTAATCCAGCCATAAACATCCTTAGTCTTGAGACGATCTATAGTTGTATAAGGTGATGGCAGCCTTGCAATCGTTGAAGCTATAGCTACACCAATGCGCCGTTCTCCTACATCCAAAGCAGCAATATATCCGCTATCGGTCGCCGTCATTGCCGCTTTCAGTGCTCTGTTCGTTTAACTTTTCAATCACTATATTGATTTTCTTGGCAGCTTTAGGCGTTGAGTATACCCAGAATGGACTGTAGTTTACTTCCACGCCTTTAACGCCGGTGATGCCGTTGGCGTAGCTCTCTACTTCTCCGCGCTTTTTGCCCCTAACCGCTTCTTTTATGGCAGCTTCGTCAATTTCGGGTCCTACAGTTACCGAAGTCCTAAAGCTTATGAAAGCCTGGCCAGGATTTGTATTGTTATTAATTCTCATAATTGAGGCGTCTATACCGTCGTCAATTACTGACTGCTTCTCAAGATCAACTTCTTCTTTAATATCGTCTTCAATGGCTTTTTTGAGATCGTCCTTGTGGACTCCAAGCATAGAATAGGTTGATTCGGAAGTAACTGTAACTTCACTGGCTTCTTGGCCAACTTCTGGGCTTATAGTAATTTTCGGGTCTGGTTTAGTAAGGGTTTCTTTTAGGGCGTAGAGCTTGTCTGATTCTAGCCTTGATGACAATTCATCCCCCACCGACTCGCCAACACGACTATTTATTTTCTCAACTGCATTATCTACATCTTGTTGGCTGACTATTTTAACAATCTTGCTAGTACCGCCACTAAAATTATCGTCATTTTTGCCGGTTACACTACTAAACCCGGAAACGCTAAAGGTCTTATCGCGGCCGATGTTATATTTATCTCCATTTTCAGATGAGATTACATCAACTTCGTCATAAAACACGCAGCTAGATGGACCGCCGCCAGATGAGCTATTTAATCGTGCCGTCTCCTGAGTCACGAAACGTAAATCACCTGTTGTTACAGTTGTGCCGGCCGGAACAGTAACGATACTAGATACTCCAAAACATGGAACAGACAGCCGGACTTCTCCAGTTGCCCTCGTACCGTCATCGCGCTGGCCAGTGGCAGCAACTTTCTCAGTATCAGTTTTCTTAGTCTCCTGCAGTACAGCCGGAATCTTCTTAGCTTCAGCGTCAAGCTCGGTAATACTTGTGTCTGCCGTAAAGTCAAAAGAACTAACAACTGATGTTGTGTCTGTCTTTAGGGCAATAGTTGCTTTAGGCAGCACTATAAATGCCAGTATAAGACCAGCAATTAAGACTATGCCTGCTAATACCGCTAGTCCTATACCGGTTCTAAATTTATCAAAGTTAGGCACCTTAAGTTTTCTGGACTTACCTGATTTGCCGCCAGGCTTTCCAGTACCTCTTTTGCCACCTTTAATTGGAACCGCCGGCTCATCGTCTATTTTTAGATTATCAAATTCAATAGTTTCAGTGTCATCAAATGGATCTTGAGACTTACTGCTGCTAGCTGCTGACGCTGCCGCCAGCGAACCTATTGAAGAATTTTTATCCAGCGTATCTTCAGTTATGTCTTCTGCTTCATTATCTTCAGCGGCGGCCGTGGGCGCCGCTGGTATTACCGGCTTACTCTGCAGAGTTTTTGCTACATGGATACCAGCTGCACCAGCCAGCGGCAGCAAGCCAGTTTCCGACGTAATTAAAACGATACTTTTCTTAGAGTTTACAGCCGCCTTTTTCAGAAGCTTCATATTAACAATGCTCTGTAGTACATTCGCCCGCTTAGGCAGCACTAAGGCAATTATCTTTTTCTTAGACGCTTTTACCTTATCTATAATGTGCGTTATTTCATCATCAACATCAATGTAAATAGTTTCTTTTACTCCGCTTGATGCTGGTGCTTTCTTAGTTTCTTTTGCCATAATTTTATACGCTTAAAAGCTTGTTAATTCTTTCCTTTATCGAACCCACTTTACTGTTAGGATTTTGCTGGTTAATAGTATCTAGTCCAACCCTAAGTAAACCCATAGCCGTAATATAAGTATGGTCGTTTACTGAGCCGGTTTTGTCAATAATACCGACTACCTGGTCAGGTGAAATATGCTGCACTACTGGCTTTCTAGTAAACGGCAGCGAGGTATACCAAGTAGTCTCAGCCAGTTCATCCATTAACATTTCTAGACTTGAACCTCCTCCACAGAGCAATATCCTATGAGGCAAGTGGTCCATCTTAGTAAATTCACCGAGAGCAAGCTCCACGCCACTAATCCAAACTTCCAAAGTCTTATCTATGGCGTCTTTAATTTGACTCTTCTTGTGGGTGGGAATTTTATTTGTTCCTATTTCTAATTTTAGAATTTCTGCCTGTTCAAAATCCGTAGACAAATCCCGTTCTATTGATCTAGTGTAAGCACGACCGCCAATGCCAAACATTTTAGTACCCTCTACACCGCCGTCATTAAGTACAGCAATATCAGTCGTACCACCGCCAATATCCATCAATATTGCGCTCATATTTGCATTAGGATCATTACCAATAACACTTCTAGCCACTGCAAAAGGTTCAGCTGCTACCGCTAAAAGTTCTAAGTCTAGTTCGTTAGCCGTTCTCTCCAGCGCACCAATATGCACAAGTGGCGCAAAAGCCGTATATAGCTGGATTAATACTTCTCTACCCTGAAAACCAAGCGGGTTACTAATAACATGGCCGTCTATAGTCATGCTAACTAAAGCACTATTAACCAGCCTGATTTCAACATCTTTACCCCCAAGCTCCCAGGCTAGCTGCGATTTAGCTTTTTCCAAGGCCTTTGCTTGAACAAGTCCAATTATTTTCTCTATCTCTGGCATGTCCAGCGGCTTACTAGGTTCTCTGCGGGTAAATTTAACGGTTGTTGTCGTACCCTTAACTAATTCGCCGGCGATACCTATTACAGCCCCACGTGCACTTACGCCAGCCATCTTCTCAGCTTTGGTTAACGCCTCGTCACAGTTAGCTACTACGCTAGCAATATCCGAAATTGCTCCTGATTGCATATCAGCTAAATTCTGATGCGCTCGGCCAACTCCTATTATCTCGATCTCATCATCTTTGACCTTGCCGACAAGAGCCTTGACATTTTCCGTACCAATATCCAGTCCAACTATGTAGTCAGGCGTAACTTCTTCTGAGTTATTAGAACGCCCAAAACTTGGGCGCTTAAACTTCTTAAGCATATACAGTATTGTAGCAGATTTGTATTTAGTTTTAGGAGTCTAATTTTTAGAAAGTTATCTTTATTCTGAACCTTCAGGTAGAACCTTCAGCACCATAGGGCCGTATAAAGATCCGAGCTGTTCAAGAGCCATATGAGGAGTAACCTCAGGACCAAGCGTACCTGTCACTGAAGGCCTGCCCGAGACGCTGACAAATGTTGAGTTACTAGCTAAATCACCAACAGCTATGGCTACGCCGACCATCTGTTCGCCAGGCACCCTAACTCCTTCTACAGGAGTAATATCGAATTTGCGGGTTCCTTCATGTACATTGAAAGATAACATTTAATAAAACCTTTTGTTTGAAATTATATTTTTAAGTTAATAATTAATGCTTATGTATTTAAGTATCGTCTTCTATGAAAACAATGTCAATAAAATTATAATAAAAACTTAGATATTATAATTAATTATTGATATTTTGTCAATCTATGTACGTAGAACTACTTCAAAACAGCTTTAATGCGCCTAATTCCCGCGCTGGAAGCCTCTTCTTTAATTATCTTAAACCGCTTGTTGTCTTCATGCAGCTGCAACGTGTGATCAACGTGGGGACCACCGCAAATTTCAAAGCTGAACGGCCGCTCATCATCAGGAGAATTAGTGTCTTTCATGCTGTAAACTTTAACTGTATCGCCATAACGATCGCCAAATTGACCAAGAGCTCCTAAGGGACCGGTAGCTTCTTCAGTCGGATACTCTTTCCAGCTAACTTTTAGGTCTTTGGCTATTTCTCGATTTACTATTTCTTCAACTTGCTTTAACTCTTCGCTGGTCACTTTTTGAGGATGAGAAAAATCAAAACGTAGCCGTTCTTCTGTAATATTGCTCCCTCGCTGAATAACATGATCGCCGAGTACATCCCGAAGAGCCTGGTACATTAAGTGTGTCGCCGTATGGTATTTCTTATGCTGAAGGGTGTGACCGCCTAGACCTCCCTTGAATGTGCCTTTTGCTGCAGTTTGGGAACGCTCGCGCTGCTGTTTCATAAGCTGCTCAAATTCTTCTCGCCAATTATCTGAAACTGATATTTCTTGTTTGTATGCTTCTTCTACGCTAAGTTCTAGCGGAAAGCCATACGTATCATATAGGGTAAAAATTTCTTTGCCGGTCAAGCCATCGCTCGTAAGCTTACTAAATTCGCGAATACCCTTTCTCAATGTAGCTCTAAAAGCCTTTTCTTCGCGAACAAGTATATCTAATACTTCCTGTCTCTTATCGGCTACTTCTGGAAAGTCCTGGCTATACATATCTATGATTATCGGCACCACATCTTGAAGAAAATTCTGCTCAACCCCTAGTTCAAAAGCAAACCTTATGGCTCGGCGCATCAAGCGACGCATCACATAACCCTGCTCTTTATTACTAGGCTTTACGCCATCTATAGCCAAAAAGGTAGCACCCCTTAGATGATCAGCGATTACACGCATAGCATTAGTATGGCTTTCGTAATTCTTGCCAGAGATTTCCTGGAGCTTTTCTACAATTGGCCACATAATGCTGATTTTAAATACATCTGGACTATCTATTGCTGCAGCGGCAATTCGTTCTAAGCCTCCGCCGTAATCTACGTTCTTCTTAGGCAGCTTCTCAAAACCATTATCAGTGCGTAAATATTCCATAAACACACTGTTACCAAGTTCTATATAACGGCCGCAGTCACAGTTAACATGGCATTTTTCACCCCACTTAGTATCATGCTGGACTTCTGGAAAAAGATAGAACATCTCTGTATCAGGTCCGCAAGGCTCTCCAACCTTAACGTCTTTTGGCGCACCATTGCGGCTCCACCAGTTTTTCTCATCATAGAAAAAAATACGTCCGCCTTGATCGCCTACTTTATAGCCGTTATCTTCGCTACCAATTTCTACCTGCTTTGCATCAATGCCTTTTGATTCAAATAATTTAGTCCAAGTTTCAGCCGACTCTGTGTCTCTTGGAACTCCATATTCAGGGAATCCGCTACAGCAAGTTACAAATATACGCTTTGGGTCCAGCCCAATAACGTCAGTTAAAAATTCAAAGAACCATGGAATTTGCTCAGCTTTAAAATAATCGCCTAACGACCAGTTGCCAAGCATCTCAAAAAAAGTTGTATGGCGATTATCGCCGACTTCTTCTATATCTTGAGCCCGTAAACATGTCTGACTATTTACCAGCCTAGTGCCATCAGGGTGTTGCTCCCCAAGTAAGTATGGAATTAATGGCTGCATGCCGCTGCCAGTAAACAAAGTAGTCGGATCGTTATAAGGCACTAATAACGACCGGGGAATGATTTTATGTTCACGTTTTTCAAAAAATTCTAGATAAGCTTTTCTAATTTGTTGTGCGTTCATATTCGGTAGTTTATCAAAAAAACAGAGGTAGCACTATATTGACTACCAATAATTTATATTATTAAGCCGCCACCGACCACTACGTCGCCATCATAAATAACTGCAGATTGACCGGGTGTAGCTGCTCTAATAGAATCCGTTAACTTGATTTCAACGCTATTCTGCCCAGCTGAACCTGCAAGTCTTCCGCTGATTAGAGGTGCCCGGTGACGGGTTCGTATCTGATAATCGTGGCCGACTTCTCCCGGCTCGTTAATCCAATGGGTGTCGCTAAGGTTTAAACTTTCCTGCCAAAGTTTTTTGTCACCAATATCCGAAGTTACGTAAACTTCGTTTTTTAGCATATCTTTGCCGGTCACATAATAGGGGAGCCCGCCGCCGATGTTGAGTCCGTGCCTCTGTCCGATAGTATAGAAAATTGCTCCGTCATGCCGACCGATTATCTTGCCTTCATTATCTATAACATCACCCAGTTCTGTTTCAACATACTGACTTAGAAAGTCACGTATACCAACTTTGCCCACAAAACATATGCCCATACTTTCTTTTTTAACGGCAGTAGCAAGACCACTTTTCTTTGCAAGCTCGCGTACTTCCGGCTTTGTATAATTTCCAAGTGGAAATATAGTTTTTCGTAGAGCATGTTCTTTTATTCGATACAGAAAATAGGTCTGATCTTTATTGTCGTCTTTTGCTTTTAGTAATTTCCCGTTTTCGGTTTTAGCATAATGACCGGTGGCCACTAAGTCGGCGCCGTCCGCTAGCGCAGTTTCTAGGAATAACTTGAATTTAATTTCCTGATTGCACATTATGTCGGGATTAGGCGTTCGTCCAGCCTTGTACTCTTCTATCATGTAGTCTACGACTTTTTGCTTGTATTCAGACTCAAAATCAAAGACTTTAAAATCTATTTTTAGCTGCACGGCGACCCGCTTAGCATCTTGAAAATCTTCTTTCCAGGGACACTCAAAACCAGGTAAGTCTTTAGTCCAGTTTTTCATGTAAACGCCAACCACCTTATAACCCTGCTCAAGTAGCAAGGCTGCACTGACCGAGCTATCTACTCCGCCACTCAAACCAACATAAACTGTCTTCACATAACCATTATAACAGAGGTGAGTAGACTTGACAATGTAAGCAGCTTTTCGTATAGTTTGGTTATTCCGATTGGACGACCCTGAAAGGGACTTAAAATGGACTGGTTCTGCTACTTTCTTACTGCAGTCTTGATAGCGACATTTATTGAGGTGATAATTGAGCGCGTATTCCTTCGCGAGAACACCAGCAAAATCACCAAGCTGACTACTTCTATCCTTGCTACGACCCTGAGCATCATCTACTTGCTTTATGCGCTCATTGCAAATTCCCATAGAGAAGAGTTCTTGATTGGTAATTACTCCGACTCTAATACTGGAGTGAGCTTTCTAGCAGGTACGATAGTAGCCCTGCTTTTGCTGGCTATCTGCCTGCCCTACTACTTCAGTAACAGGCCCGCGACTAAAGAGGAAGGAAAGCGCCTAGCAGGCAGATGATGCAATGAGTTTAATTCCTTTTAGCGATCAAGCAGAGCTTCAGAGATGTTCTGGAGTGCTAGGAGGAATGCCACTTATAGTCTAATCGGCGCGCTGCGTAGATTTTTAGATCGAGCTACAAACATCCATCCAGTACCGGGATGCCAACTCTCTAAATTGTATACGCAGCTTTTACTTATCTATCGGAACAATGCGATGCTTCATACGATATCGCACCCGCCTCAACTGATATCTCTTACCTAGCCAGAATGAGGATAGCAGTAAAGGAAAAGTTATTAATGCCGGCTGCCACATTATTTTAGTCCTAGTAACTGTTGGCTGATCATTGATATTGGCCGCTGGATTTATGGCACCGTTAACAATTGCTACTACTTGCAAGAACGCTGATGCACCATCTGAGTCGGTCGCTTTTATAATGACTTTATAAACACCAGGCCTATCGTAAATGTGCTTTATGTCAAAATTGCCGGCCGCAGATTGAGTCATCAGTTCATTTTTGCCATCACCCCAATCAATACTAAGCGCATACGGACCCCTACCACCGCTAATTGCTATTGGCCAAACTAACTCCTGGTTAGGGTCGACACCTCGTCTAGCGAAATTTGTCGTCAACGTAACCCTCTGACCTACTTGACCGGGAGATCCAGGAACTACCGGCACATCAATGTCATAAATAACTGTTATTCTATTTGACTCAGGACTAGCTTGGTCTAGGTCATCATACTGCCTGGCAACAAGCTCGTTTTGACCAGGGAATAAATCTATCTGCAGGCTATAACTGCCACCCTCACACATAACCGCGCCGCCAAATACATTATTCTTAAAGATTCTGACAAGCAGTCCATCGGTACACAAGCCTGATACGGTGATCGGTATTTCCTGAAAAACTTGGCCATTAGCAGGCAGCGATATTGTAGGCGCTTCTGTAGGAGGCGGCTGCTGAATACGCCCCTCCATACCTATACCCTGATCGCTAGGATTAGTCTGGGGCCTGCTGGGCTGAGCTAAGCTATTAGGCGCAATCACCAAAGTCGCTAGCATTGCTGTGCTTAAGCTTAATAATACTAGTTTAATTTTCTTCATATTAACTTAGTTACTATTCTACCTTGAGTTCTTATGCTTTGCCAGCAAAAGTTAAAAGGCCGCGGTCTGTCCGAGGCCTTTTATTTCTACTTATTTATTTTACTAACGGCGGCGAGTTTTGCGGCCTCTAACATCTTTTACTCTTCGGACAATATACACTACTATACCAGCCAAGATTCCAAGTCCAACAACTATCAGACCCACGAACCACCATGGCAAGTACCAGAAGGTAGTCCTAGCATTTATCTCACGAGTCTCACTGCCATTCTCACCGTACAATACACTTAATTCAGCAGTGTAGCGACCAGGGCTAAGGTTTGTATCGCCACAAACTACAGCATTAATGTCAGCGCCCGATTCAGTTGTCTGGGTAATATCTTCTGGATTAATACATGCATCAAACCGCCTAGTCTGACCTCTTAAAGCTAATTGGTCCTTCGGATTCGCATCGGCAACCGTATATATAGTTTTACCCGAGAAATTCTTAACTATAATGCTTGCGTTCGGCTGCTCGGCTATATTTCCATCATTTTTTAGCCTATAAGCTAGCACCCTTGGTCGTTCGCCAAAATACAGCCCCTTAAACGATCCGCCGCTTCCAGTAGCATCCGGTACGAAAGCGCCAAACTGCATAAATGTAAGCTGCTGCTTAGCTTGACCTGGGACTTTCACAAATACCAAGCTAACACCTGATGCCGATATGTTTACTCTATCTTCTGCAGTAGGTCCAGTGGCCGCATATTCTATTGCACTATAGTAGCTTCCTGCTCCAACATCATTGGGTATAGAAATAGTAATCGGTACCCGGATAGTTTCCCCAGGATTTACAGTTACCTGCTGCGGCATATCTATAAAGTTCTTTAATGACCAAGCAGTACGTTCAGTGCTATCACGCATCAGCTGCGGAGTACCGGTTTCATCCTGTGCCTGAAAGTCAACTATCTTAAGCTGCAGATTCAGTGTCTCTTCATTATTTCGGTTTGTAACTGTAAGGGTATCATCTACCGATTCCCCTGGTCGCAGTGAGTAATCTTTGCGCGGCTGTATGGCCAGTGCGTTTGACTGCCCGCTGACTTGACCAAGTTGAGCTACCACAAAGCCTGCTAGAACTGCCGTAACAGCAAACAGCCTAAGAAATCTTTTCATTTATCTCCCCTCTTTTTGTAAAGCATTAGAATTAAGGATAGTCTAACATAAATTTTCAATCATTGCCTAGACTATATAACGTGTAAAATTTAACACACAATTATCAATAAACATCCTAGAACGCTGCTGTACAAATGTACGCAATAGTAGCTGTATATATACCGGAGGGTTGATCGGGCGGTACGTTTACAATATACGTAGCTGTATACGTATTAAATAGAGAGCCGGTAGCCGCAGTAGCCACAGTATCGCCATTACTAAATTTGTATAAATCAGGAGAATCATAATCTGGCGCCACCACGCCGATGCCTGCGCCAAATACGTCTTGACCTAACGCTGGATCAGTATTGGCCCGTAAGTTTAATCCAAACTGGGATGTGCTGGGAGAATTACCAGCCGGAACGGATAAAGGTTCTATTAGCTTATTCCCGGACGCCATAGTGCCGCCATTAATGGTAACTGTGTAGCCACCAACCGCATTAGTCGCGACACCAAATTGCGAAGTTCCAGCATCAGTCTCATCTGCTCTCAAATCTCCGTAATCTATAAAATTACCATATGAGTTTTCGCACCACTCGTCTACTGTCAGGCCGACGCAAAAATAAAGAATTGGCGGTACGATAGTGCTGACTACAATTGGCTCAACGGTTGCATTGGCTACACTGGATATATGATTAGGTGTACCGCTTGCATCAGCACTTGAATAAGTAAATATCTGAACGAAAAATTTAGAATGTAAGCCAGTAGGATTCACCATATTTTCAAAAACATAAGTAGACTGACCAGCTCCAGCCGGTCCTGTTGGACGGGTTAATACAATCTCATTTGCCGTCTGACTTAGAATACTAAATCCCGTTACATCACCAGACTGGCTTGATAGAACTCCAGCGGAAAAATCACTAGCAGGCGTTGAACTACAGGGGTCTAATACATATGGGTCAGCGCAAATGATCATTTTAACTGATCTTACGGTAGTAGGACTTGGGTATCGCCAGCTAAAAGTATAGTCTGTAGTTGCCCCAGGAACTGTTGACCCAATAGCTAAACTTCGGTTTAGCAATTTCGGATAATCAAAAGCGCTAACAGTTCTTGCTACAACAAGTCCGCCTAATATTAGTAGAGTTAACAATAAAACAATCAGCGCTACAGCATCATAAAACTTAGCCTTGAAAGACCCTATAAAGCTCATGCTATATATTTTAACCCAAAAACTTAATAGTTAGGACCTTAATTAATTTTAATTAAAATAAATATCGGCTTGATTTATTGGAACTATGTCCGTAATCAAGCCGATTTATATATTAGATGCTATGTCTATTTAATTAAGATCTATGTCTTATTATATTAATTTAGTAAGTAGGAACTGCTGAGTAAACTAGAGTGGTAGTGTAAACACCGGATGGTGTAAGCGGGCTTACATTTGCTACGTAGCGTACTGCACCAGTTGCACAGTTTACATAACCACCTTCTAATGGATCTGAAGAAGCTAAGGTTGTTGGAGTATCGGCAACAAAAGCGAACTGTGCGCCAGTACCACTCGTACTGATTGCGCCATCCGCAAGACCATAGTCAGCTTCTGGTAATATATTGCCTGCACCGCCAGTCCAAGCTGTATCAACATTGGATATGGTCCCGCCATTAGCAGTAGTATCTATGCCAAGACCGAACTGCTCAGTACCAGTCTGTACGAATGCGGGCGAAGCACCAATTTCATCAATCTCGTCGTTACCTTTTGTTAAGGTTTTACCTTCATATTGTACGGCTACACCATTTGATGCGTTGGTGTATAGGCGAAATACTGAATAGGCATCATAAGCTTGAGTAATGCTTAGAGTATTTTCTATAGGATCACCCATTTGGATAGCACCTGAACCAGTTAATGGTACGCAAGATGAAGTTGGAACAGGGACACCACTAGCAATATCTGCTGTTGTTGAGAAACCAAGAGTTTCTGTAACGCGCGTGGTAATTGTAATCCCTTCTGTGATTGCGCTTGTTACTGTACCTTCATCTAAAATTGTTGCAGGGGCAGAGTTGGCAAATAATTCTATCCTAACAAAGAAAACTGGAGTAACATCCGGGTTTTCTATGTTCCCAAGTGGAACGGTAATAGCTGCAGCGCCTGCTGACAATGATGTCGCTTCAACAGTAACTTTTGACCCTGACACTGACGGGTTAGACACAGTCACTCCAGTGCCGCCAGTTGCAGTTACAGCAGTAAGGTCTAGCCCATCGGGAGCGTTACACGTTCCAACAGCTGCATCACAGTACTCAAAACTTATTCTGTCTGCGCTGTCTGATGCAGCTGATTTTGTAAATTTGAAAGTATGCGTTGCCGCACTTCCGTTTGTTTCTGAGCCGGCGATAGAATCCCCCACCTCAGTACCTGCAAGCGAACTGCTTAGCGTCAAGCTCCTACTCTCAAGCTGAGCTGCACCCGCATGCGCGCTGAATATCGCCGAGAAGTTTACTGCAAATAGCACTGCCATAAATGACAATGCAGCAATAAGCGTCATCGTGCGTTTCAGCGAAATTGCATAATTATCACTCATGCATTTTCTCCTTTTAATTTTATTTACTGTTTATTTTAGGTGTTACCTGGATTTAACTTTACCAAACCGTTTATGGCAATGCAATGGTTAATGCTAGCGGTTATCCACAGCGAACAATACCGTAATCTCCGGCAGTAAAAAATAGACATTAATTTATAACAATATAGTTAAATCGGCAGCTTGTGCCTGGTGGTGGAGGCGAAGATGTAGCAATTGAAAACTGCGTAGAACTGAAATTTGTAACATAATAGTTTATCCCCGAGCAGCCTGGACCATTAGGCGTTATAACTGCATGAGGATTATTGCTCTTAAATGCTCCTGTGAAATTAATGGTTGCAAGTATACCAGTGCCTGTTCCGCCGCCCGTATTTATAGTAACCGTACCCGCAGTGTCAGATCCACTCACTGATGCTGTGCCACCTCCACCAGCCGCACCGCCTACTGATACTCCTGGATTGTTGCCGCTTATATTTATACGAGTAATCGATATCTCATCAAAATTTATTCCCCGGGCCGATATAGTGCCATTAACATTTAGGTTTCCGCCTATAGTTGCCTGGCCGCCTATATCCAGTCTTCCGCCGCCATTAATATCACCTGCAACAGATAAATTTTCCCCCGTTGTTAAAGTGCCTACCACGTCTAAGATTCCACCGACAGCAACATTTCCTCCCGCCTGCAAATCATTTGTCTGCAGCGTTCCGAATGACCCGGACCCTGACGTACTAATATCGGGAACGCTAAGCGGTCCGCCCACATTTAGGGATCCTGCAACGTCCAGTGTGTCCCGCATTATTACCTTGCCAGTAATAACTGCATTTGATTCTATGGTAAGTATTTGACGCGGATCACCTACAAAAGCATCCGACGTCTTAAGCTGGTCTAGTGTTTCATTGGTAAGCTTGGTTGTCTCAAGCTGGATCTGGGTTTCTCGCTTGTTCATGAAATACATCACTGCATAAGCTGCTGCCGCAATCACGACGACCAAAACAAATAGCAGTAGGTAGATATTAACTTTGCTTAGAAGTTTTTTAATGCCTTTCGCTTCAGGCTTTTTCGGAGCAGCTGAGGGGTCATCCTCTTTATTGGAGCTGTCAGCCATAGCATCAACGGCCGACTGCTTGGGACCGCCTCCACCATCAAGAGACGTATCCTCATTAGCTACTTGCCCCATCAGTTCTTCAGCTGACTTGTCAGATTTTTGGCTAGCGGATGAATCCTTAGCTTCATTTCCATCAAGGGCTGGAGACTGAGTCTCGTTTGTCTTATCTTTATCTTCCATAATGACTTTTGTAACTATAATACTATATTAATACTCAAATCATAAGCAGCTTGATGACAATTAAAATACATGCAAAAATAGTGATATGAAATCCAGCCTGATTCGCGCCGGCTTTGGGGTGTTTATTGCGCTTTTGTCTATACCGGCAATTGCCAGTGCCCAGCTAGCTTCACCCAACTATTCAGTGGACGAAATTTTCATGGGCAGCGGCGGCGAGCTTGAAGCATGCTCCGACAGCTTCTGCTCCCAACAGTCTGTAGGCGGTACCGGTGGAGAAGCCAGCAGTGAGAATTATGGAATAATGGCCGGCTTCGGTACGCCGGATGAGCCAACATTATCCTTAGTGGTTAATGGAAATACAAATATAGATTTAGGCGTACTTAATGAAACCAGTACGGCAGCTGCCAGTACTGGGTTTACTGTTGCCAGCTATCTGTCTGAAGGCTATGTGGTTCGCGTACATGGATCGCCGCCTACCAATGTATCCGGTCAAAGGTCCCATGCCCTAACTGCAATTAGTGGAGCAAGCGAATCCGTGCCAGGAACCGAACAGTTTGGGATTAATCTAGTTGCAAATTCAAACCCGGGTATTGGCACCAATCCTGTCCAGCAGCCCGACAACAGCTTTTCATACGGCCTACCCTCTACAGGCTATGACCAGGTTAACTATTTCAAATACGTAGACGGGGATATTATCGCTGAGAGTAATGAAGAATCGGGTCAGACCGACTATACGATGTCCATAATAGCCAATAAAGCTACCAGCACTCCGGGTGGGCGCTACCGCACAGTACTAGTGATACAGGCAGTTGCCACATTTTAATTAAACATTAAGAAAAACTACGACTTTATCAGCTTTAACATGCATTACACCGCGGTTTATTCTTATTACTTTGTCACCACTTGGTGCAGCGATCTTTATTTCGCCAGGATTTATCATCGTCATAAAATTGTGATGCTTGGGCAGGATATCAAAAGGGCCAGTATGATTTTCAGCGCTAATACTGTAGGCTGGCTCGTCAAAATAGTTTTCAAAAGGAGAGTAAACCTTTATATGCATTAGAGGTTTTCCGTCCTTGTCTTTTAACCCTTCTTCTACTGGCTTATCTTTTTCAGCCATTTTATTATCCTACTATAATCTCCTCAACACCGTTAAGCATATCTTCACGCTTAACATATTCTCCGGGAACGCCAAGCATTTTTTCAGTAACAAACATACTTTGCGTAAAATACTTAACCAGAGCTTTTGCCTTGGCAAAGTCGGATCGGTCTTCAGGACTTAGTTCATTTTCACCAATAATAGCGATAATACCTTTTAGAGATTCGTACTTCTGCAACAAACTCTGGACCTGAACGCTCAGCAAGTAATGACGTTCACCGACAATCTCAGGGGTAAGCAGGCTGGAACTAGTCTTTGTTAAGTCTACAGCCGGACGAATACCCTGTTCAGCAACCTTACGACTTAAAACAAGTGTGCTATCCAGCTCATGCTGGATCATTTGAACAGCTGGATCACTTAAATCGTCGGCAGGTACGTATATAGTTTGAACCGAGGTAATTGAGCCATTCTCATTGCTGCTCAAACGGTCTTGGAGAGTTTTGATATCAGAGAAAATAGTAGCTTCATAGCCACCTTCTGCCGGAATCTGTTCCATGATAGTAGAAAGTTCATTCTTCGCCTGGACATAACGGTACATATTATCGGCAAAGAATAGTACGTCTTTATTCATTTCATCCCGGAAATACTCTAGAGCCGCTGTCGCTGAAATTGCTATCAATGATCTTTGAACAGGATTTTCGTTCATCTGTCCGAAGAACATTCCGGTAGAATCAAGTAATTCGCTATCTTTCAAAGTTTCGTAGAGCTCATGTCCTTCACGGATACGCTCACCAACGCCAGCAAAGAAGCTTAAAACGCCGCTACTTTTTGCTACATTATGTATAATTTCAGTCGTTAAAACAGTCTTGCCGACACCCGCACCGCCAATTACCCCGATTTTACGGCCTTTCACAAATGGGGTGAAAAAGTCCAGCACCTTAATGCCCGTTTCCATTATTTCTGGTTTCAAGGCTTCAAACTTGGTTGATTTGTTTTCAACTTTAAAAATGTCTTTCCTGGGCGCACTCGGATCAATTGGGTCGCCGCCGTCAAGTGGATTACCCATGAAGTCCAATACCCGACCGATTACCTTTTCGCCAGTCGGAACTTCAATACCATGGCCCGTCCTGGTAGCTGGCATGCCTTTTTTAATCGTCCTATCAGACATAATATTAAGACAAACTACCGTACCATCGGATTTAATATCATTTACAAGCAATGGGGCCTGCTTCTCAGTGTCTTCAACAATTAAGATTTCACCCAAAGATGGAAAATCATCGTCAAACTCAACGTACAGTACAAGGTCCATTATGTTCTTTACATAGCCTTTAGTGGCCGTTGTAGCACTAGCTGGCGTCTGTGGACTAGCTGTCTGATTGTTCATAATGTTACCGCCTTTGTCTTTGCTTCTCTAGCTGCTTTAACTTTGCGCATACCAATAACAATTTCCTTCAGTCGAGTATCTTTGATTGCACGCTTGCTTCGATTGTACATCATTTTAAATTCAGCCAGCGACTCATCGGCTCGTTCATGCGCTGCAGTCATCGCCTTAAAACGACTGGCATACTGAGCTAGCTTAGACTCGAGAATAATCTGAGTTAATATAATTCCCATCATTGATTGCTCAAAATAACCAATTACTTCGTAAGTATTGGGCTCAAATATATGAGTCTCTTCGTTGATTACCTCGTCATTTAGTATTTGGTCCATAGACGCCTCGCCCTTGTCTTGTAGCGCTCGGCTTATATTCATTTTTTTCACATTCTGGACGCTAAGAGACTGATAAGACTGGTAGTACGCCAGGATATTTTCATAACTTTGGGAGTCCTGGACGATTGCTTGGACATTGATATTGTCTTCACTTTTTGGAAGTTTATAGTATTTCTTAAAGTCAATTCCTTGCTGCGCCAACTGTACGGCTCCATGATGTCCAATGATTATAATGTCGCACTCATTCTTATCATAACCTTCAAGTGCTAGTCTTATAAGTCTCTGGTCTATATCGCCGCTAAAACCACCGTCTGCAGTTATGAGAATTCTCAATTCTTTTTTGTCAGCTTTAGCGCTTTCCGATCTTCCAAAACGAAAAGTCTGATCAAGCCTAATCTGGTTATAAATATTCCAAACTTCGCCAAAAAATAATTCCGACTGCTGGACCTTACCCTTAATTTGGGAGATTCTCATGCTGGCTAGCGATTCAAATACGCTTGTAAGATTAACTAGCGTTGCCATAGTTTCTACATCTTGAGCTATTTCTTGCGGCCGTCTCATTTTTTAGGCTCCTCTACCGGCTTACCGTCCTCAGCAGGAGCTTGAGCTACTGGCTCAACTACTTGGCTGCCGCCGCCGGAAAGCTCTGTTGTGCCATCTCCCTGGGGCTGTGAAGGCGCGCCGCCAAGCATACTTGCAGCTAACAATTGATCACGAACTCTGTCAAAATCTTCGTCGCTTTTTACCTGCTCGGCTAAACTTTTAACATTTTCTTTCATTTTTTTAACGTCTAGTGTGGCTGTATCGTCAGTATTTAGGACAATATCAAACATTAGCTGCTGTTCCATAAAATTGTAGGTTATTGTCGGCGGCTGATTAAATAATTCTAAAATACTTTTACCACGTGCCAGATCTTTATGGGCACTCAAAGCCAGCTCTGATCCAAAGTGGGCGTACTCCTCTGCCTGCCTATAAGTAGCCAACGCTTTCATTGCGGCTACAGTCTGGGACTTTTGACGCTTGTTTTGACCAACACCACCAACACGGGTCACGCTCAACCCGGTAGATAATGCCGGACGAATGCCTGATAAAAATACTTGCAAATCCATAATCCACTGTCCGTCAGTGATAGACATGATATTAGTCGGCAAGTAAGCGGTAATATCGTTATTCGGTGTCAAGACAATAGGTAAACTGGTTAGAGTTTTGTGGTTGCGCTGCAGCTTTCCTGCGCGTTCAAGAAGACTGGAATGAGCATAAAACATATCGCCAGGATAAGAGTCTCGTCCAGGGCTAACTCCAGATAATAGCGCGACCTCACGATAAGCTTGAGCATGCGATGTCAAATCGTCATAAACAATCATTGAGTCCTGGTCGCATGACTGCCATAAGTACTCAGCCATGGCACAACCAACATATGGTGCAAGATAAGTCATAATTAGCGATTCAAATAGCGTTGACACGACTATGATGGTATTTTTTAGCGCATCGGTCTCCCCTAAGCGGGCAATTAATTCGTCAATATCTGAGCGCCGCTTGCCAATTAGTACGTAAATGGTAATGATATCGGTATTTTTCTGGTTAATTGCAACCTGGGTGGCAAGAGCAGTTTTGCCAGTCTTGTTATCTCCAAGTATTGCAAGTCGTTGTCCGCGCACTATAGGGAAAAGCCCGTCTACTGAAGTAACCCCTGTCTCCAGTTGGTAGTCAAGCATTTCTCGTTCAAATATAGGTGGCGCTGGATTAAAAACTGGCCAAGTATCATCAGGTGCAATCGGCCCTTTGCCGTCAAGAGGCTCGCCCATGACATTTACTACTCGACCTATAAAGTTTTTGCCCACCTTTGCTACAAGTCGATCGTGCTGGGTAACGGCGACCATGCCAACTTTTAAATGCTCAGTTCCTAGATGCAGGACAAGTACATAATCTTCCAGTACATGATTTATAAAGCCCTTGCTGCCATCTTCAAACATCACTAGGGCGTGAGCGTTGGCTGGGTGAAGGCCTTTAACCATTACAATGAATTGGTCAACACCTATTACCTCGCCGACAGGATTGCCTTGATCAACCAGCTTCTGAAACTGCTGAATATTTACTGAGTCTTCTCTAGCCATTATGAAGCTACCTCCACTGGCTTGTCTTCTGATGCATCAGTTAACGGCTGAGGCGCCCCTTCATCAAGCGGACGATCTACTGCTACCTGAGCTTCTGTAGGCGTAGCAGGCTCAACCAGCTGCCCTTGGTCCTGGTCTGCAGCATGAGTTTTATTGGATTCGCTAATTGCGTCTATTAGTTTCTGCTTACTCCGCTCAAATCGTTTTCTAAAGCTAAAATCAAAAGACTTATTATTTGTCCTGAGCATAAAGCCGGCTATAAGCTCCGGCTTGAGGCCCACCCGCATCAATGTATATGGATGAACCTCTGTCCTAAACCAATCCAACAGCTTGCCAAGAAACTGATTACTGGCTTCCGAAGGAAAACTTATATGCACAACTGGTGCGCCCGCTTTAACGCCAGTCAGAAAAGTCTTAAGCTTAGATCTGTCATCAGCATGTATAAGATTAAGTCCATTGGCTTCAGCCGTAACCTCTAAAACCTTGCTCACCGATGGCATTTCCTGGTCTTTACTGCCCCGGATTGAAGCTTGATGAAAATAGTCATCTATTTCCGATAGCTCCCTTAGACCTCTTGAAACATCACTCTTTGAAATAACACTTGGAGGTAATACTAAATCTTTTGCAGCTTCAGTGACTGAACCAGTACTAGAATCTGGACTGCTAGGAACTTCAGCGACAGAAGCAGAAGCCGCAGGCCGCAGCGGAGACTGGTGCGGCCTTGATACATGAGTATCCTCTGCGGGATAAGGAGTTTTAGGCTCCACTCCTAATATCCTCCACTATCGCTTCTTTGTTTTCCTGTAATTCGGTTAAAATATACCCTAACTGTTCATTTAAGTTAATTTCATTGCCAATTGCATCTAAAACATAATGGTTAACTATTTCTCCCATATTCTGTTCAAAACTTTTAATCAGTTTTTCTTTTTGTTGGGCTACTTCATTTTCTAACTGTACGCGCATCTGCTGCCTCTCCTCTTCGAGAGAAGCTTCAGTTTTCTGGATTGACTCTAATGTCATTTTCTTTATGTCGTCAATCGACTGCTGATATTTGGCAAACTCTTCTTTTAGAGTATTGCTAATTTCTTGCTTCATAAATTCATTGATTTGCGAGGTGGTCAAGCGCAAATCCTGCTGCAGGAACTGGGCGTTTTCGCCAATGACTTTTTCAAAATGCATCCTGCCGCGATTTCTAAGCTCTTCGCGGTACTCCTCGTTGAAAATATTCTCCACATCCTCAACTGCCGCTTGCCCAATTGCCTCCCGGCTATCGCCTGGCTCTTCTTTTTTAGCTGCAGGTTCAGCTGAACCTAGTCTTATAGCCACCCATACGAACGCAATCGCCGTAGCAGCTAATGCACCGATAACTAATCCCAACCCCCAAGTATTCATATTTAATCAAGCCACCCTTTTAAAATGCTTATACCTTTAGTAGTAAATATACCCCAATTACACTGATAATAAAAATTATTAAGCTTGTAAAAATAACCTGCAGTAATCCACGAATAATACTTTTTTTTGACAGCGGATTACGGCCTATAGATATAATGCTGCTTCTGACTCCGGAGTATAAGACTGCCCCGGCAATGAATGCCCCGATAAGAAAGACCGCGGCACTGATGTAAATCCTAGCTGGGCTTAATGACTTACCGGCAATAGCTTGACCAATCTTACCAAGCCACTCGGGCGTTACAGCTGCACTTTTAGCTATCGGATTTTTTGAAATCGCAATATCAAGTTGAACACGGCCAATATTTACAGTGCGAGACCCTCCGCCTGAATCACTGATACTACTACTGCCGATAATTGCATTTTCACCATCAAAATTATCTACTGCCCGACCCAATATCTCGCTTTCTTCAAAGGTTGCCAGCATTCCGATTCCGCTTACAGAAGAAGCTGTTATGTAGTCTCCCGACTTTATGCTGCCATTCTGATCGCTAACCAATACATCATAGCGTCCTACTGTTGCTACATATGCCTGCTCATCTTCTCCTGACAATGTAATAGGCGAATCATTGGCTTCTACTACAACCCCCAGCATTCTATCAAGGCTATCTCTATTAATTGGCTCTACTTTTGTTGCGTCATCTGGCTTAGTGCCTACTATCATGCCTCTTTGCAAGGCTTCATCTGCTCCATAGCCCTGTGTAACGCTTTGAGCTCCCAGGAATCCATTTAAGTTCATGACGATTATTGCAAGCAGAGCCGTTGCCGACAGCAAGCGCTTAATAGTAATGAAGTTTTTTATTTTTATTAGAAACATGCTTATTGTTATTTTACTAGTTTATTTAACTGTGCGCAACTAGGGACACCAGACTACTGATAAGCAAATCAATCTGGGCTTTATCAGTCTTGCGACCAAAGCTGATTCTTAAACTGCTTCTCGCTTCTTCTTCTGTTAAGCCAATGGCACTAAGCACGTGCGAAGGTTCATCTGAACTGGCACTGCAAGCAGAGCCAGTTGCCACCATTATTCCTAGCTCATCAAGTTCCATCATTATCCGCTCATTATCGGTGTCCGGGATCGTTATATGTACGTTATTTGGCAGACGGTGTTTTAGCGAGCCGTTTATTCTAACTTGAGGGAGTTTCTTGCTTAATTCATTAATCATGTATGACTTAACTTCACCTATAGTTTTTTGCTGGCTTTCACTCATCTCGGCGGCTTCTCGTAGTGCAGTTGAAAAGCCTACGATCGCAGGGACATTTTCAGTTCCGCTCCTAATGTTACGCTCTTGCCCTCCACCTAATATTAGAGGTTTTAATTCTGTGCCAGTCTTAACAAACAGCACCCCGGACTGTTTGGGTCCATAAATCTTGCCGCCGTTTAAAGTCATTAGATCTACACCCAGACTGCTTGCAGATAAGGACAGATAATTTGCTGCCTGGCAAGCATCCGTGTGAAAATAAAGCGGCAGCGCTTGGGATTTTTCACTCCTATTTAAACGATCCTGCCTAACCTTTTTAATTAACGAGGCGATTTCCTTTAAAGGCTGGATGGTACCGATCTCATTGTTGGCATACATTACACTGACTAATACCGTATCGTCATCTATTAAAGCTGCCAGCTTATCAAGATCTATTCGCCCATCACTCATGACTGAAGCAACTTTATGGGGATACTGGCTTGCCGGCTTTAAGACAGCCTCATGCTCAATTGCACTTACAATACAATTTTTACCGGGAAACGATTGCATTACGCCGCTTATGGCCAAATTGTCCGATTCGGTGCCGCCAGCTGTAAAAATAATCTCAGATGAGCGGCAGCCAAGCACCTTAGCTACTTCCGACCTGGCCTCATTTAAGACGCTTTTGATATCCTTTGAGGCTAAGTAAAGAGCAGACGGATTATAGAACTTCTCAGTAAAAAACGGCTGCATAGCGCTTAGTACCGACTGGCTCATCGGTGTGGCTGCCGCATAATCTAAATAAATTCTTGTCATATTGCGTTATTATTTTAATAAGTATAAAGCCTAAAGATAGGCAGCATAAAGATCGCTACGGATACGCTTATTATAAGAGTGGACTGCACTTCTCAGCCTTAAAGCCTCACTGCTTGTAACTGGCTGGTAATTTTGTCCATCCTGAGCTTTCAATATGCCAGAGGGACGAACATCATACCTGGTTGTGCGCACTTGCCGCTTGCCTTCTGAGTCCGTCCATTCTTCATGCCACACCCATGTACGCTCGTCTAGGCAGAAAAATTCACGTCGGCAGCCTTCGGGGACGGGCCCAAACAACTGACCGCCTATTTTAGCTTCACGCCTAATCAACGCCCTGTAGAGTTCAGCCTCCCGCTCTTCTTGGCGATGGGCTATGCTCCCAGAAATAATTTTCTTAATTATTGAAGCCATTTTGCATTTCCTGTCTTGCCTTCTCCATCATAGCTTTTCTTTCAAGGTCCCAATCGCTCATTACCTGACCCGTTAAAGCTGGAACTGAGGAGTCGTCAGCAGATTCGGATACATAATCAACAGCCGGCTTATCACTTGTCTGAAGTTCGGGCTTAGGTGGCACATAATCTACCATTCTATTCATGGCAAGACTAGGCACTTTTGTCTCCAAATTATTCTGTCTTGCAGATTCTTTAAGTAGATGCTCCCTATAGGCAGCATCTGTAGCTGCATTTATAAATAGCTCTGATGCTGAGGTAACATTAAGTCTAGACCGCACAGAAGGCGGCACATCACGAGACTGCTCAGGGTTTTGGTCTGTATTTGGATATCTAATCATAATTTAAACAGCTTCTGTGCATTAAGCGTTGTAGCAGCAGCTAGCTTATCTAGCTTCTCCTCCCTGAGTTCAGCTAAAAACTCCGCTACCGTACGCACATATTTTGGCTCTCCGATTTTACCACGAAAAGGCACAGGAGTCAAGAAAGGGGCGTCTGTTTCAAGGAGTAATTTATCTAATGGTACAGCCTTTGCTGCCTCTAGTTGATCCTGGCGCTTGGAAAAGGTCATGATACCGTTTAAGCCAACATATAGCCCTCTTAATAGAATATCTTCTAAATCTTTTTTATCCGAGCTAAAGCTATGGACCACTCCTTTTATGCCGGTATACTCGTCCAAAACTGTCCAGAAATCCGAAAATGCATCTCGCACATGAAAAATTAATGGCAGATTATGTTCTACTGCTATATCAAGCTGAAATTTAAGTAGTTTTTTCTGGTCTTCGCGCGGAGAATTCTCGTAGTAATAATCAAGCCCAGCTTCACCTATAGCGACTACCTTCTTATGGCTGGCCAAATCATGAAATTGCTGTAAAGCATGATGGTCATGAACATATCTTGACGCTTCGTGCGGGTGCAGGCCTATGCTTGCCCAGATACTGTCAGAGCGAGTAGCCATTTCTACTGCCTGTCTGCTATCTGATAATCTACATCCGACTGCAATCAGCTTGGTTACTCCAGCCTGTTTTGCCGAGGTTAAAACTTCATCCACTTCCAGCGGATAATCATTAAACTGTATATGACAGTGTGTGTCTACTAACTCCATACATATTATTGTACCGCGACATAGCAACGATTCTTCCTAATATAGGTAGATATTGCCTGGCTAACAAATCCGCTAAGATCTTGTTCATTTCTGACTATCTCGCGGACGGCAGAAGATGAGACGTTTAGTTCAACTAAACCAGGAAGCAGTAAATGCCTAATATTTCTGGCCTCATCCGGCAGCTCCTCTCCCGGTCTAGGCACAATTAGCATATCTAAGCTTTCTCTAAGCTCCTGACCGCCTTTCCATGCTGCACTTTATATCGGCTATTGGCTAACTAGAAGCATAGAGCCGACGCCCGTACCATATGTAAGAATACACCAAGTAGCTTCAGCGGCTACAGCTGCATATCTGATTGGCGATTCTATATAGTTAAGAGACTGGATTTTCTATATTTTCTATGCGTGGAAATAGAACTGTTCTTGGCTTTCTAAGAATACCTTCGGAAAAAATATTGTTAATAGACTGAGCCGTGTCTGGAAGAAATGGAGCAAGCAGCCCGGCAATCTCTAGCAGACAGCTAGTCATATAAGCCAGCACTTCTCTAAGGTGTTCAGCATCGCCGCCTTTGGCAATCACCCACGGCTTTTGCTCGTCTATGTACTGGTTTAAGCTTCTAACCTGGTCCCAAATTTCATCCATGGCCCTATCAAATCGGCAAGTTTGAACTGCCTCGTGATACGGCGCAGCGTCATGTGATGCTGGCGGCATATCCCCAATTAATCCCTGCTGATACTTTTCAATCATAGCAACAGTTCGTTGTACAGCATTGCCTAATTCGTTGGCAAGTTCGTTGTGATAAGCGCGGTCAAATAGCTCCCAAGAAAAATCGCCGTCATTGTAGCTAGGTATTTTACGCAAGAAATAATATCTAAATGCATCAACACCGTATTTTTCTATAATTTCACTTGGCGCCACCACATTACCATCGCTCTTACTCATCTTAGAGCCATTAATATTAACAAAACCATGAACGTACAAGTTGGCAGGCAGCTTCAAGCCTAAAGCAATCAGCATTCCAGGCCAAACTGCTGCATGAAACCTTAATATATCCTTACCAATAATTTGGTAGTTAGCTGGCCAAAAATCTTTAAAATCTTTATGCTCTGGATATCCAAGCACTGTTATATAGTTCATCAATGCTTCAAACCAGACATACATAACCTGCTTTGTGTCTCCAGGTACCGGCACACCCCAAGATATTTTTTCCTTAGGTCTTGATATACTAATATCTTCCAGGCCCTCTTTAAGCAGACTAAGTATCTCGTTGCGCCTGGTTTCTGGCATTATTCTAAATTGATTTGTTTCTATAGCTTCTTTAATCTGGTTAGTGTATTTGCTTAACCTAAAAAAATAATTCTCTTCTTCAACTCGCTGATAAGCTTTAGGATGATCTGGCTTAGTTCTCTCCGGATCAATTTGGCTTTCTGGCACAAATTCTTCCTGCCTTACATCATACCAACCAATATATTTACCTTTGTAAATATCAGCTGATAGATTTTTCCATATAACCTGAGCTCGCTGCTCATGGCCTTTATCAGTAGTTCTAATAAACCTGTCGTTGCTAATATTAAGCTGCCTTAATAGTTCCTTGAACTTTTCGGCATTTATATCTGCCAGCTGTTTTGGCGTAATATTGTTTTTCGTGGCAGCCTCCGCTACCTTGCTGCCATGTTCATCAGTGCCAGTAGTAAATATAGCTGACATCTTTTGAGACCTTGCATAACGCGCAAGCACGTCGGCAGCTAGAAATTCCATAGCATGACCAAGATGAGGTTCGCCATTTATATAAGGAATGGATGTAGTGATTAGAAAGTTATTAGACATATCTTTTCTTGATTTAATTGATTATAAGAGTTTTTGAAAAAAAGAAATAATTAAGCAGCCCGCTAGGGCATCATCGTATTTGAGTTATATAGACAAACGATAATCATAGCTGTATCTTATCACCTTTTATCAGCATATTACACCCTGGTATAAAGAGTCGGGCTAACTTTACTGCCATTCACGATTAGAATTTTCAGCTTCTTTATCCGCGACAGCTTGAGCAAGATCAATATTAAGACTGTTGCAAAGATCAATTAAAAGGATAAACACGTCAGCCGCTTCATCATTCATATTTTGAATTTTAGGATCACTAGCAACCTTAACACCGCTAACCTTACGTGCTGATTTAGCAAATTCACCCGCCTCTTCTAGAAGCAGCATAAACTTTTCCGGTATCGTTTCTTTATCAAAGCCACGTGCAGCTAAAATTGCCTTAAACATCTCCTGGTAATCTGCGAGTGACATACTGTCGTATTTTGATGGCACCTGACTATCTCCGCTTAATGTACTTACCAGTCTACTCTTCTTTTAAATTAAAGTCCTTAACAAACTTTATAAAAATAGAATTAGTCCAGCCAAATCCAGTCTGGGACGGATAAACTCCCTCCAGCGGTTTTTTCTTAGGATTAACTACATTATATTTTTCTAAGAATTCGCCATGGATATCAAACCAGTCTAAATTAGTCTTTACCCAGGCAGTCGCGATGCGTTTGGCTTCTTCTTCATAGCCGTAGCGCCGAAGTCCTTCTACCACGAAATAATGAAGAGGAGCCCAGCCATTAGGATGAGCCCACTGTGCCTTTAGAGAGCCAAAAAGCACGGTAGTATCAAGCAGTGGTCTCATTGTAGTAGTTAGGCCAGATTTCTTTTCAAACCGGTATAAGTTGTCTACAAGACCTTTCGCCTGCTTAGGAGTAACCATGCCTGCCCACATAGGATAATAACCTGCAAGCGACCAAACGTCTCCAAGCGCCTCCCTCTGAAAATTATAGTCAAAATAAAAACCTCTAATCTTGCCCCACATAAGCTCATCCATTGTGGTCTTGCGCTTTTCGGCCTGTCTTTTCCATTTTCGAGCAGCTTTTTCATTGCCAAGAATTTCCTCTGTTCTGGCAAAATCCATTTCGTACTTAAAAAGCAGAGCATTAAGATCTACCGGCAGATAGTCTAGGCATTTACGCTCAAAACGGGGCGTCATGTCCCAGCCGCTTTCGGCTTCTGCAAGGTCATGAAGTACGTTTATGTCATAGTAGCGACTTAAGCCTCTGTGTACATTATGCCACTTTGGGTGAGCAGTACTCATCCAAACCGTAGAATACTCTTGCTGGGCAATTGCCATTTTTTGCTCAAGCCAGTCATTTGACTTGTCGTAAGTATCACGTACATGAAGTATAAAACTTGTTAAAACTGGCGGCTGAGAACGACCTGTAAAATACATCCTTGAAGCATTAGGCACTAGGCCAAAGCGCCTAAACATAAACAGCAGATTCTCCAGCATGCCTTCAACAAGTATATGATGCTTGGAATCAGTTAGTCCGAGAGCGGTAAAATAACTGTCCCAGTAGTATTGCTCCTCAAATGCGAATGCGGCCTTAGGATCGGACGCGGGCACAACATAAGGGTATGGCAACCCAACCAGGGTGCCGTTATCTTCATTGTGATGCCGGTACAAGTTATCCCAATGCGAATCAATAAAATCCAAAGCCTTAATCAAAGACTTTTGATTAATTCCTGTACGATGCCTAATGAGAGAGCTTTTAATTTTTGATATAACCATTAGTAGAACTTTATCATAGGCTTGACAAGTTTTGAACAGCTTATGATAATAACTTCAAGAATCAGTTAGGTAGAAAAAATGAATTATGCATCACATCTAGCCTTAACCAACTTTTCCCAGGTTGTAAAACCTGTTGAGCCTCAAGAACTTGAGATGTTTATGAACAGCCAGGATACATCTCTACCGCTAGCTGAAGTCATCTTAATTGCAGGAGCCGTGTTAGCTTTTATAACATTTATTATTTTAAAAATTAGAAAAAAACATAAAGCTTCTTAAGCGCACCCCTTTGGATACCTACTGCTCATAATCAGTAGCCAGATGCCATAAATGGCAATACTGGCACTTATAGGGCTTAACGCTGCCGCCGTTCTGATAAGCTGAGGTTGTCGCAGTAGCCTGAGCAGCTTTCTTAGTATCAAATGCCAGTTTGTCGGAGCAAGGAAGAATTTCTTCAAATTCAGGCTCATCTAAATTGTATTCTTTCACACTATTATTGTACGCTCTTTGTCAAATAAATGATATTTTATAAATTTCACTTGGTTATAGAACATAAATTTTATACGATAGAGTGTATATGTCTGTTATAGAATCTAACCCAGAAGCAACTGATGCTTTACTACCAGTTCCACCTTTAATTGTGGCTCTGGATTTAGTTGATTCGGCTCGGTCTTTTGAATTTATGTTCAATAAGCTAGACAGCTTACCCGAGGATATTAGCAGCAGAGTTGGAGTAAAAATACCCAGATGGCACGATCAAGACTTAAAGATTAGAACTTACGCTTATGAGTCCGGCAGATTTGTCGTACTAGATAGCCAGCTACATGACGGCGTAGAAGAAATGTCTACTGCCACAAGAAGCCTACTTTCAGTCTATGATAATGCAGGTAGACTGCTCCTGCCTCATGCTATTACCTTAAGTCCAGCCAAGGAGACTATTAGAGGGCAAAGACAAGCTACCAAAGAAGGCATTTTTGATGTTGCCCACTCTCAAGAAAGACCAGTTCAAGTTTTTAGTAGAATAGATCAGACTAGACTTGCGCCTACGGAAGATTTACTACATGAGGAAGAAGCCAGTTCATGCCTGAGCAGTATTAGAATGCCTTTTGATGCATTTGAGCTACATGCAGATACTTTGCTTTCAGACCTTTATCTTAAAAAAGTCAGACAAGCCGGGGAAGAAGGTATCCCTATGCCTACAATACTGGCATCTCGTTTAGGCCATGGGGTTAAAGAGTCCGATAGTCAGAGATTATTAAGTCGTATTGCTAGAACTTATCTGAGGGGAGCACAAGCAGTCTACATAGGTAAAAGTATTTTAAATGCTACAAACCCCCGAGAACTTATTGAGTTAATTCTAGAAAGCCATGATGAAGCTAATGAAGTAAAATCTAATCCTGACTTACTGGAAGATTTTTTAGAAAAGTATCCTTATCAAGAAGAATTTAATTATTAAAATATAAATCCTAATAATCAGGGTTGCCATTTTTAAGCAAACAAAAAAGCACTATCTCAAAGAGATAATGCTCATTTGGTGGAGCTGGCGGGTACGATCCCGCGTCCATTCGGTTACTTGCTGGCTTTCTACAGGCTTAGCTTATTTAAAATTGTTTCTTAAGTTCATGAAGATGTAGATAAGCAAAAACTTCATGCGCTGCAATCCTAAAGTCTTAATAAGCACTACGGATCATAATGCTTAAGCAGTCAGAAGTATATAAGACTGGTTCGCTCTATCTGACATCGAGCTATCAGTCGCTGACCTAATAATTAGGCAGCTGTTGCAAAAGCAAGCTGTGGTGCGCGGAAAGCGCTTGCAACTTGTTTTGCAATAGATTTCAGAGATTCTGCATCTATTTGAGTCATCCGGATAACGTTCAGATATTCCGGCCTGCTGGCACCAACTTGTAAAAGTCCAAATGTCGAGCTATACAGCCCCATGTAAACTCCTTAATGGAGTATACAACATTATATCATAAGCTTTTCAATTAAGCAAAAGCTACTTTTCGCTTTTATGGACCACGGGGGAGATAAGCTTTTTCTCAACTATAAATGTAACTCTATACCTCATAACAGGCAGTGTAACCACCTTAATGTGGTGCCAGAAAGTGTAGTGCTTTGCCAGCTCTTTATTCTTTGAAATATCTAGAGCTAGCAGCGGAGCCTTATGTCGCCTATAGTCTAAATATACGGCTATTGTAGTTAGAACAATTATAAAGCTAAGGGATGAAACAACAGCAGCCTTAACGCCAGTGTTGACTAGTGAGCTTTGCTTGGCAATCCCTACGGGATCCGTAAATGTACCATTGACTGCACCGTCAAGATCAAGCTCTCCTCCATCGGTAATTTGATAACTCAACTTTACAACTGGCTTGCCATTTCGCGTTTCGTTGGTCAATACAGCCCCTGGCAGGTCTTTATATTCTCCAGTAATATCATTTAGTTTTCTTGCTACAAAACTGCTAGCTTTGTCAGCGGTTTCAAAATAGACATTCATTGTCTGTGTACTGCCAGGCTGTACGCCTTCTACGATAAAGCTTGCAAGGCCAAGAGGATAATTATATCCTTTATCGCTTGGAGCTGACGATTGCTCCAGCAGCGTAGCCTGCTTAACGACTGATCCCTCTGCAGGCGAGTCTATAAACACTACCTTACCAGTCTTAGGGTTCTGTATGCCTTCAATTGCTGCCATTTTAGCCTGCTCTAGTTCGTAAGCGCCAGAGTCGCAAGATTTACCTTGAGGACGAGAAACTCCTCGAGCATCCGTATTTGGAGCGCCCTCACAGACGCCTCTGTCTATTGCCGGACTTCCTGGCAGCAATGGTAAGGTTGGCAACTCGGTGCCGTTACTGGATATAGTACCGAGAGTATCTTTAAGGTTAGACCGATTATTTATATCAGCAGAGTTATTAAAGAACTGTTCACAAGAAGCAGTGTCCGCAATGTTGCCACCAAAGCTTTCAGAAATAATATTAACGCTACCGCCGCCCCCCAATAGCGCACTTATATCATTTTTACCACAACCTTTAGGCTGACCGCCCACCTCAATGTCAGCAATAATAACGTTCTGCAGATTAAGGTTAATGGTGTAATTGTCAGTTGGTGCAAAAGTTCCCCCTGCAACGCCTATTCCACCGCTTATACCGTAAGGATCGTTAGCCGATTTTAAGTTTCTTATAGTTGCGTTTTTCAGAGTAAGCGAACTGCTTAATTTGTCTTCCTGCTCAGCAACACTTGATAAGCCAAACCCTGCGACATTTAGACTTTGCTCAGAGTATATATTTTCAACCGTTATATTTTCGTACGTCCCTTGTATTGAACCGTGCTTGCCGCCTCCGAGGCCTGCTGTAGTCCAGACACCCATTAACTGACCCTCTGGATCAGAAGATCTTACGCCAGAAACGGTAATATTTTTTGCATTTATCGTTTGGGCTGTACCTTCGGCGCTGATAGAGATTACACCCGCTGTAAATGAAGCACTGCTGCCACTACTGTCTAAGTCATGTACGTATAATTTATTAATACTTACATCTACTTCTTCAACTTCATTTTGATAGACCCCAAAGCCTATAAGCATCATAGAGTTTGGATCATCAGGCACTATTTCAGCAGGTACCGCATCCGTGCCATCAATCTCCACGTCGTGAACAGTAGCTTTAGTTACTTTCATAGCGAAAATTGCCCTGCCAGCATAAGCCCGGAATTTTAATCCGCTGAACTCCACTTGTACGTTATCGCCATTTGCTAAAAATGCCCGATACTGACCAGCGCCATCAATCAAGGTTTTTTGCGAGCCCTGGCCTTCAACTTTTACTTTTTTTGTTAAAACCGGAAGATCTGCAGTCAGGGTGATTGTTCCTTCCGGCAGTTTTATTACATCATTACCGCTGCCTGAAGGGCAGTCGCTATGAGTCTGTGCCTGATCATTTATGTTTATAATTGCTTCTGATAGCTGGCACTGGCTATTATTAACAAGACCATCATTTCCGGATGATACCGAAATTGTAGCGGCGCTCACAGGCTGTGATGTACTACTGATAATAATAACGGGTGTGAGCAATACCACTACACCTATAGAGATTTTTTTGAATATTTTCACTTGTTTATTAATTTTCCCTCTAGTGATTGAATCTAATTTACTTTAATATTTTTAGCATAAGCTTGCAAGTATAGCTTGTACCAATCTTCCAGCGACAAGGATTGGGCCCGAAGCCTTGAATCTATACCTGCATTATCCAGCAGTTCTTCTGCATCAACTTTAGATATACCCAGACCGCCGCTTAAGCTGCTTCTGAGCATTTTTCTGCGCTCGGAAAAACCAGCTTTAACTAGTCTAAAGAATTTACCACTATCCACATCACTAAACAGCGGTTGCTGGCGATATGTTAACTTTAATATCTGAGAATCCACTTTAGGCGGAGGCGTAAACAGTTCTGCTGGAACAATATCTCCCAAGCTAGCTTCACAGTAGTACTGCACACTCACGCTTAGCAGACTCATTTCACCCGGACCTGCGCAAACTCGCTCGGCAACTTCTTTCTGAACCAGAAGCGCTGCCTTACTGAAATTGTTTTCAGCTTCGCACATTTTACGCAGCAAATTAGACGTCAAATAATAAGGTATATTGGCAACTACTTTATAGCCTGGTTTAGGTTTGTTGAAGTCGTACTTCAATATGTCTACATGCTCAATATGGAACTTATCATATTTGGCAAATTTATTTTTTAACCCAGGGATAAGACCTTCATCAAATTCTAAAGCCCAAACTTCAGCACCAATGCCCAGCAGTTTTTCAGTTAATGTTCCGAGCCCTGGACCAACTTCTAGCACCAGGTCATCGGGGCCAACTTCAGCAGCATGGCACATTGAATTAAGCGACTGCTCCTCATGCAGCCAGTGCTGGCCTAATTGCTTATTTGGCTTCATAGACTTAAAAGGTTCAATCCAGTCTGGCTATCTTTGGATCTTTCTAGCCTCTCGTCAGACTGCCAGCAGTGTATAAAAATTTCTACTGTACCAGCTGCTTCAGCCTCATTGAGATGTCCGCCAACTGCATGTAGGCTGGCATCACTTACTGTAGCATGCAGATGCAGTGCAGGTTCGTCATCTTGCCAGGCGATATTACCGGTCAAATTTGTTAATTCCAACAGCTCTTCGTACTTAGACCAAGCATACTCTTCACTAGCAAGATCATAGAAGCCTAATTCTGCCCAAGTTAATCCGCCTAGACCGGTTATCCAACCGCCATTAATCTTCTTTTCCTTAATAAAAGTCTTCAGGCTTTTAACTATAAGCTCACCTTTATTGAGTCTTAGTATGTAATTTTGCCCGTCAAATCTGTATTCCATAATTTACCACCAATGATTATTTAACCAAAAATTATATGCGGCTTCCCAGCTACCGTAACGACCTAGCGCATAGCCATGACACCATCTTAACTGAGTTACCGGATTAGTTTCCCAGTCGCTACCAGCACTGGACATTTTACCTCCAGGCAGCGCCTGACATAATCCATAGGCGCCGCTTGATGAATTTCGGGCAGTTATATTCCATCTCGACTCTCGGTTAATTATGTAATTTACATATACTTGATCGCTGGATGATATACCGGCAGCACTCATAACAGCGGATTTGTCGCTGGCAATATTAAATGCTTTACCTCTGGCCACAATCTGCTTGACTGGCTCTTGGACAACTACTTCCTGGATTAATGTCCTTCCAACCTCTACGCCGTTCTCCATATTAATCTGGTAAGTAACAGATTTCTTACCTTCAGCACCTACCTGCCGAACCGCCGAAGTCCCGAATGATAAGCTGCTGTCTTCCACAGTTTCAACCGGCATAGGTATTACTTCCTCTGAAGTTATGACTTCAACTCCATATCTAGTGACAAATATCTGTAGATTTTCAGTTATTGGCGTATCAAGTGACGGCGTAATCTTGTCGCCATCTTCTAAAACGACGTTTTTTTCTTTGAGTAAGTCGCCAACTGTTTTAGTAAGAGTCCTAATCGGCAGAGAATTACCATACAGATTGAGCACCACAGGTGATGACCTTTCTATAACAACCTTGCTCCCAACCCCATCTCGTAAAAAATCTCGGCTTGGTTCGGTTTTAATTTCGTCTTCAGGATGGATTACAATACCAGCTTGATCAGCAATACTGCGAGAAGTCTGGGCGGCGCTCATAGTTTCAATACGCTTATCTTCATCCTGGATTACAACTGGAGCAGCTCTATATACATTTATTCTAAAGTCGTCATCCTCAATTGCCGTTTGAAGCGAAGGCTCAACAACATCACCTTCATTTAATTCTATGCCGGCATTCTTTAGAAGGCCTTCAACATTTTCCTCTCTCGTTGGCAGCACTCTAGTATCCCTGTCTACATGCAGTATTACAATATTAGCTGCGCCTTCGGGCTTTGAACTTAAGACTACATTGCTATCGCGCAGTGCAAGCACCAATACAACGCCAACCAGCACTAACGATACGGCTGCCGATATATGAAGTAAATATGGGTGGGATTTAAGCCGCTTCTCTAAATGGTTGGCGGATTTTCTAATACGAAATTTATACTGCCTTAATCTATAGTGCACAAAATGCCTCAAACATGTTTATAAGTCATTATCCTAGTGCCTAAAACTTAAACATACTTAACTTAATGTTAAATTTTAGGTAATTCCAATCAATAATATGCGATTCAATTATACCAAATTTTTTTATTAAAGTTAGCCAGTATGCGCTTGGTGTCGCTGCTTATATTCATGCTTGCGAATTCAGCTTCTGAAAACCAGCCAAGCCGGGCTATTTCAAGCCTCTGCCGCTTTAGTTGATTTGGGTTACTTAATTTTAATAAATAAAAAGTAGCTTCATATTTGAGACCATGCTCATTATGGTAATAGGTATCCAGCTTCTGAAGTGCTGCCTCGTCAGCTATTAAACCGGTTTCTTCTTTTAGCTCACGGATAGCGGAAGCTTCAAGAGACTCACCGGCATGTGCACCGCCCCCAGGAAGGCCCCAGGTACTACCGCTCAACCAGCTATTTACAAGCAGCACTTTATCCTGCCAAACAACCACTACTCGGCTTCGCCTAGGCACTAACTTAAAATATAAATACCAAACCGGCCAGCCTAAAACAAACACCGTCTTACCTAAAATCAACCAGAGCTTCACGTTATATTTTTTCCAGTGGCGCGAAAGCAGTATTTAGCTTCTTAACGCCTTTAGACTTAAAGTGGACCGCTACATTATCACCATCTACATCTACCACTACACCCTCGCCAAATGCCTGGTGGCTTACTCTGTCGCCTTCATTTAATTCGACTACATATCTAGGCTCATCGTCAATCTGTTGGCTTGCTTCACTTTGAGAAGTGGGATAAAGCGATTCTGCTCCGACAATTGACTTATTGTCTATTTCGGACAAGAAACGCGAAGGTGGATTATACTGCACCCCGCCATACAAGGCTCTTGAGGTAGCGTAAGTCAGGTAAAGTTCCTGACGAGCTCTTGTCATACCGACATACATCAGCCGGCGCTCCTCTTCCATCTCCCGCTGATCATATAATGCACGGCTGTGAGGCAATACAGTTTCTTCCAGGCCTATCATGAATACAGCCGGGAATTCTAGGCCCTTAGCGGCATGCAGGGTCATTAGCGTAACTGAATTTGCTGATATATCAGCATTATCTAGATCGCTAATAAGACTTACCTCTTCCAAGAATCCCTCAAGCCCAACATCCTGGTAAGCTTTAGCTACTGAAATAAGTTCGCGGACGTTTTCTTGGCGCGACTCTCCCTGCAAAGTACCATCGTCTAAGTACGACATATAATCTAGCCTTCTTAATAGGCTATCAATAACACCCGACACGGCCGTGTCTTCTATTAGCCGACCGTAAGACAATATGATGTCGGCAATCTCAGTAAAGCCTTTTTTTGCCTTTGGAGTAAGCGATGGGCAGTCGGCAACCGTCTCAAGTCCTCTTAGAATGCTTCCGGCTTGATTTGCCCAAACTCTGAAATTATCCAATGATTTAGGCCCAATGCCTCTAGTCGGCACGTTAACAATTCTCTCAAAACTAACTGCATCATCTGGCTGGAAAATTAGCCTTAAATACGCGACTATATCTTTTATTTCTTTACGGTCGTAGAATCTAACTCCGCCAATTACCTTGTATGGCACTCCGTAACGGACAAACATTTCCTCAATTGCCCGACTCTGAGCATTGGTCCTGTAAAGAACGGCGTAATCACTATACTTTCGCCGCCCAGCACTAACCATAGCTTCTATTCGTCTAATTATAGCCTCACCTTCTGCGCTCTGGTTTTGAACCTGCATAATCTGCACCGGTAGTCCAGTAGATTCATCGGTCCATAGTTTCTTTTCTGACCTTTGCTGGTTCTTGCTAATAACAGCGTGGGCTGCATCAAGTATAGATTTTGTACTGCGATAGTTTTGTTCCAACTTTATAACAGTCGTATTTTTATAGTCTTTTTCAAAATTCAATATATTCTGAAAATCTGCGCCCCTCCAACTATATATGGAATTATGAACGATTATTTGATTGGCAGAATAATTATGTACTTTCTCAACATCAAGGTCATAAACAAGCCCTGAGTAAGGAGTTCTTACTACTTCCTCGACAACTTCTTCTACGATATCTTCGCCCTGCACAACAGGCAGCAGCATGCCAGGATGCACTTGACCTGCTGGAGTGAACAAAAATTTATTTGAAGTTAGAAATGCATACTTGCAAATTCGTGCATCAGATCCAGAATCATTCTGAAGTTTTTCTAAAGCCTGTTCAATCTTTCCATAATCTAAATTATGGATCTCAGATCGATGTGTACCTGCCCGACCCGGCCTTACTGTGTAGCCTAAGTTTTTAAAAATTTCTAAAATTTTATTATTTGAAGTATTTACAGATATTCTACTAGCAGACCATGGGCTTGATACTGTGGTACGCTTATCTCCGAATAAAACTACATTTATATTACAGTTCTCTATACCGTACCTAGTTGTTGCCTGAGGTGTAAAATGCGGATAATCAGCACTAAGCCCTAACTCATCAAAGATTATCTTAGCTCTTGAAACTGTATCTATCTCTTTATAAAGAAGGTCAATATATTCTTGACTGAGGCCCATTGATCGGTTTTTATAAGAAAAAAACAATGTCATAGGAATTCCAAATTTATACGCAAATAGCATTTCAGTGTATATTGCTTCTTCTTTTGTAGTGCATACTTTTAGAATCCACATTTTTTGAGCTCTCTCTTGATTTGCTCTGACCCTCAAGCCAATGTCATCTTTTTTTCCATCAAACCTTGATCCTTTAGCTGTGCCGATCCTATAACCCTTATCTCTTGAATACATTAAATAAACAAAATATGAATCAGTTTTTCCCCATCTAGTAAATAATAGATGGTTTGGGGTGCAGTTTATGACCCTACCGGATGCAGTTTTTATTTGCATCAAATCAGTATTGAAGTTAAATTTTTTCTTGTTAGTGACTTTAAAAAATCCAGATTTACCGTAGCCGCTAGCCGACCTTACGAACTCTCCTGAACTAACATCTTTTATTTTCTTAAAGCCATCCGCCGTTTCTATTAAAGTGTCCGGATGGAAACACTGCCAGTCATCCCCAACTACTGCAATATTTCTTTGCTTATTTGTCAAATATTTAACGAGATTGTACTGAGCAGTATTAGTATCCTGATACTCGTCAATCATGACGTACTTAAATTGATCCTGCCATTTTTGTCTAATTTTAGAGTTGCTTTGCAGCATGCTTACAGTCTTAGCGATTAGATCATCAAAATCTAACGCTCCCGCATCTTTCAAAGTCTTTTGATAAAGCGGATACACCTTTGCGGCTGCCGACTGCGTTGGGGAGTTTGCAAGCCCTAGATACTCCTCCGGGCTAATTAAATCATTCTTAGCACTGCTAATTAGACTGCTTATAGTTCTTGCTGTAAAAGCTTTTTCATCCAGCTTCAATTGCCGGCTAGCCTGTTTGATTGCACTCAACCGGTCACTTTCATCAAATATTACAAAGTTTCTTGGTACTCCAATATGCTCGCCGTCCTGCCTAAGCAGCCGAACGCAAATAGAATGGAATGTACCCATAAACGGCATAAAGCTGCGATTATCCGCATCCTGATTAAGAAGCCCGGCGATACGCTCGCGCATTTCCTTAGCGGCTTTATTCGTAAATGTAACGGCCAGTATATTATATGGAGTGGCTTTATTACTAGCTATTATATATGCAATACGATGCGTCAAAGTTTTAGTCTTGCCGCTGCCAGCTCCAGCTTGAATGAGCAATGGCCCATCAGTCGTAAGCACTGCTCTGCGCTGTTCTTTATTTAAGCCAACTAACAGTCTGTCGGCATCAACTTTAGCCTCCTCGTCGGCCCATGGGTCAATAATCGGATTAAATTCACTAGTAGACATCAATTAATTGTAGCAAAATTTAGCATTACATGGGGCGGTAAAACCACATTATGCATTAAGTAGAAAATAGCTGGCTATTGCTGCAGCTATTACCAGAAGCACTGCTATAACTACTGCAAGTAGGCCTATACTTAAACTTGAGCGGCCACCTTTAATCGGTACTACGTACTGCCTGCTGTCTATCATCTCCTGCAGCTTAGCATCGCTTTCCGCCTTCTCCTTAGCTTCTTTAGCGGCCTGTTTTTTAGCTTCTACCTTAGAGGCTAATGCGTCCACTTCAGCAGCGTCAGACATCTCAGATCCAGTCTGTGAATTATTAGTACTGGGCTCATTATCTGATACCGGCTCAGCTTCATTATTTAATTCTTCAGCTTCTTTGCCAGTCTCCTCCGGCTCACTTGTATCATCTTTCAGTTCGCTATCTTCAACACTGTGATCATTATGATCCATATTACCAAGAGGCTCTATTACCCGCTGAGAGCCAGTAACTCTATGAGAGCCAATTTCATCGTCTATATCTTTTACTACTTCAGAGTGATCGCCTGAAACCACTGGCGCTACAACAGGCCGAGATGTAGGCATTATTTTCCCTTTACCAGGCCTGGATACATCCATGACCTTGTATTCATCCGACGAGAGACCATCATGACTCATGATTACTTATCTCTTAACTCTTGTCTAAGCCGGTAAGCACTATCTACTATTGCCGAAAACTGGTGGTAATTTATACTTGCACCACCTACTAATAGCCCATCCACGCCTTTAATCTTTAAAAAACCAGTAGCTACGTCGGGAACGACACTGCCACCATATAGCACTCTAACCTTCTCGGAAGCTTTCTTGCCGTACAATTCATATATATTGTGTCTGATAAAGCCGACCGCCTGCTCTGCTTGCTCAGGGGTGGCAATTACGCCTGTACCTATTGCCCATACTGGCTCATAAGCAATAACCAGATTGTGTATATCTTCAGAAGTTAAGCCTTTTACTGCACCCACTACTTGATCATGTAGAACGCGTTTGGTTTGTCCAGCCAATCGCTCGGCCTTGGTTTCGCCTACGCAAACAATAGGCGTAATCCCGTTTCGTATGGCCGCATCAACTTTCTCCGATACCTCTTTCGGCGTCTCGTTAAAAATGTACCTTCTTTCTGAGTGGCCAATAATCGCATAATGCGCAAGATCACGAAGCATCGTAAAGCTAACTTCACCAGTGTATGCACCGCTGTCTTTTGCAAAGGCATTCTGGGCTGCCAACCTGAATTTTCGGCGGTCAATCTGTAAGCTTAAAGGCTGAAGTACCAGCAAACTGGGGGCAAGCACCACCTCTACATCCCTGTAGATTCGAATTCTTTCCTGCAGCCTATGAAGCAGTATGCTTGCCTGCATAGTATTAAGATTCATTTTCCAGTTGCCGACTATAAGTGTTTTATTCATAATTGCTTAAGCTTATTCTATCATTATTTTATTTATTCTCTAACGCAGTTACGCCAGGCAGCTTTTTGCCCTCCATAAGCTCCAGCGCCGCGCCGCCACCTGTTGATACATGGTTAAATGCCTTGGTTAATCCACGGTCCTCTACATAGCCAGCTGTATCGCCGCCGCCCACAATAACATAGGGTCGGTGCCCAAAATGGCCAAGCAGAGCATCCATAACTATATCGGTACCATGCGCAAACGGACCTATAGGATCATTATTCTTGCCGGCGACTTCAGTAACTCCAAGTGTGCCGTTCCAAAGCACCGTCTGCACCATCTGTATACCGCCAGCTATAAATGATGCGGAGAAAGGGCCAATATCTAATATTTTTTCGGTGGACTTAACTATTTGCGAGTAACGACGCGGTTGACGCGGATATGCTTCAATGTCTGCTATCGCATTTGTATCCCAGTCAACAATTCTAGTCGCAGCCGGGTTATCCATATCCGTAGCTACCACTCCGTCCTGCGGCAGGTAAAAAACAAACTGCTGCTTCTTGGCTTTTTCCTCAGCCAGTTCAATTATTTCCTTGGCTAGTGGCACGTCTTCGGGTTCAGTCAAGCTTCTACCAGTCTCTATACCCTTAGCCAGCAGAAAGGTGTTAGCCATTGCGCCGCCCACAACTACAAAATCAGCAATATCTATAAATCGCTTTAATACTGTTATCTTATCGGAGATCTTTGCGCCGCCCACAATTGCCATTAATGGCCTATTGGGACTAGTCATAGCCCCAATAATAGTAGTAACCTCTTTTTCCAGCAGCAGGCCAGCTACGCTTGGCAAATACTTAGTTATACCAACCACAGAAGCGTGCGAACGATGAGCTACCCCAAAGCAGTCTTGGACAAACACTTCGCCCCACTTTGCCAGCTTTTCGGCAAACTTTACGTCATTTTCTTCTTCTTCAGGATAAAAACGTACGTTCTCCAGCATTAAAATTTGACCAGCTGATAACTTTTCTACAGCTTTTTCAACTTGTTCACCAATACAGTCCTCGGCAAACAAAACGTCTTTTTTTAAAAGCCCTGACAATACATCGGCTGCTGGCCTTAAGCTGTAATCTAAATTTCTCTTACCATCAGGTCGGCCTAGATGAGAAGTAATTACAATACTGCACTTTTGCTCAAGTAAATACTTAATAGTCGGCAAAGATTCTAAGATTCGGTAGTCACTTAATATCTTTCCCTTTTTTATGGGCACATTATAGTCAACTCTTAGCAGTACGCGCTTGCCTGCAAGGTCTATATCGCGAACCGTCTTCTTGCCAAAACTCATCCCACCCCCTGATTTTTAGTCTGAAAATTAAGTATTATCTACTCTAACACCCTTACTTTAATTGTGTCAGTCGTACCGACTACTCCGGGGTACTGCCCAGAGCAACTAACAATAACATCACCTTTGCTTAGTACATTGTTTGACCTAAGCCAATCAGTCAGCTTACGGGCAGCATATTTATCATCAGGTCGGACGTAACTCTTACAGCTGTAGACTATAGCAAGCTGCTGGGCAGTGCGCACGTCGGAAGTTACTGCAATTAAAGGTATGTCTGAGCGCTTAGCAGCTATCTGCAATGCGGTAGCACCAGACTTAGTTTCTGCAACTAAAGTCGTAGCAGCAATGTTTTTAGCCAGCCTAATAACAGCCGTAGAAATAGCTTCCTGGCGGGTTAGCTTAACTGCCGCAGCTCTTTCATCAACAAACACAGGCTTAAGCGGTGCGTTTCTTTCCGTATATGAAACTACTCTCTTCATTACTTCAACCGCCTTAACGGGATAGCGGCCGTTAGCAGTTTCATCGCTCAACATTACACAGTCCGCCCCTACAAGCACAGCAGTAGCAACATCAGAAACTTCTGCTCGTGTCGGCTCAGGCATTTCGGTCATACTAAATAGCATTTGAGTAGCTACGATTGTGGGCTTTGCATATTTGACGCCAAGACCAATTAGTTGGCGCTGTATAATTGGCACGCTTTCAGGCGGTGTCTCAACTGCCAGGTCGCCGCGAGCAATCATTATAGCGTCAGCTTCTTTAACGATATCTTCCAGCATGTTAGTAGCTGATTTGGTCTCAAATTTAGCTATAATTTTCGCAGTCATGCCCAGATTTTTCAGAATTTTGCGCATATTGCGTATATCGTCAGGAGTTTGCACGAAGCTTTGGGCAACATAATCAATATCCTGAGTAGACCCGTAAGCAAGATCTTTTTTATCTTTTTCAGTTATAACATCACCGCCAAAATCTGTATCAGGCAGATTAAGGCCTTTGCGCTTAATTAAAATGCCGTCATTTTCAACTCTTGCATACAACACGCCGCCCTTAACGGATGTAACCGTAGTTCTAACCTTGCCGTCATAAATGTACATCTGTTCGCCGCGCTTAACCTTTTTACTCAGATCATACTGCACCGGTATAATCCCCGTCTCTTCATAATCAGTATTTAATCCTAAGCGAATCTCCTGACCTTCAAGTACATTAATAATGCCTTCAAAATCACCAAGACGAATTTTAGGCCCTTGCAAGTCCTGAATTATAGCTACCGGCTTGCCATACTCTTTAGAAGCCTGGCGAATCCACTTTATTCTCTGGCCATGCTCTTTATGATCTCCATGGCTAAAGTTTAGCCTTATCCCATTCGCTCCCGCCTTAATAAGGTTTAGGATTGATTCGTAGTTGTCTGTTGACGGACCCACAGTTGCTATTATTTTGGTCCGCTTAAATTTTTCTATAGGCACGTTTGGTGCCTGGTTTGTTGTTGTGCTCATGCTTTTATTTAGTTTAACCTCTTATGCTTTTATATTACAAGCTTATGAATAAAAATCACGCCTAAACAGCATAAACAAGCGGTCAAATGCGCCCTTAACCCGCACAATCTAGTTGATGTAAGCTAATTATTTATAAAATGCCGCCAAACAAATGATACGTTAGACAATCCTGCCACTTGGGCCGCGAAACGCCTGCGGCTTCACCGAGACACCCGAGTAAGCGCTTACTCCGTAGCTGCCGCTATCTTGGCCTATTTGTTTACTGCTTTGAGTATTGCTAAATATACTGTTTAGGTTACCAATTATACTAGATATCCCTATTAACGCAACAATAGCCGTGCCAATATGAAATAGAAACTCACGCCTAGTGACTTCACTATTTAATAAGTCTTGGAGATTTTGACTATTTTTCATTTTTGTATATTTTTATTTTTAATTTACATAAACATTATGAGCCTTTAAAGGCTCATAAGTCAACAATAAAATACTACTTATGTAAACTTACTAAGATTTATTGTCGTCTCTTGATTTGTTGGGGTCGTCATTAAGCCCTTTACGCAGTTCTCTTGCTGACTCACCAATAGATTTTGAGAGCTTTGGCAGACGACTTGCGCCAAAAAGCAGCAACAAGATAAGCAATATGACAATTAGCTCTGGTGCACCTAATCCAAACATCGTGTTTCCCTTTACTAGGTAATTAGTTTATAGTTAAAACATAACCAATAAAATCAAAATATGCAAATTTTGAAACGACTGTTTAAATCAACGCCACTAGTGTTAGCGGCTGTATTCATTAGTACTTTTCTGTTGTATTTTTCAACTGCCGGTATTCAGGTTCAAGCTCAGCGCGATACCCCATATTCGGAAGGCAACTTTAATCAGCTTAACTACGGTACAGACCCCAGACCGGCCGACGAAGAGAACGAGAACCAGAGGCCTAATAACCAAAATAACTCCCAGCAACCAGCAAATAATGATCCGCCGCCAGGACCTCGCAGCCCGCAGAAAGTATTACAGCAAGTTTACAGCGAGGTAGTCTTATCTCAGGTAGCCGATATTGTCTCTAGAGTGCCTGCCGGACACCGGGTAATCCTGCCCTACTACTCCTGGATATTGCTGCTGCTTTTAAGCCTTGTACTGCTTCTTATTGCGGCTCTAGACAGGCTTAAGACCGCCAAACTTGTAGCTTCAATTAAAAAACTGGAAGACAGCTTAGAAGAACAGCAAAATTTCTCCAGAATAGTCTTGCATAATCTTAATACACCGTTGACTATTACTAAAAGCACCGCTGAAATGCTGCAGTCCATGAACCCGCCTGAAACTCAGGCAGTTGCTGAATTAACGCCATTAAATCAAGATCTTGCTAAAACAATAAATTACATCTCGGAAGCTATCATCCAAGAAGACAGTCTAAAGAGAGAAAATCCAGTTAAAAACAAAATAGGTCTAGTTAGCACCTTAAGCCAGTGGTATTTTATTGTTCCTGCACTGCTAGCAGTTATATTTGGCGTTGTCTTAAACGGCGCTTTATCAAGGCTCAATACAGATACACCGTCTTTCTATTCAATGTACCAGGTAATTATAGCCATTATGGTATGTTTAATATTTGCTAACGCTGTTCGTATAATCCGAATATCCGGGAGACAGAAACGCGTACTGCGCGGCATCCAGCAGTCCATTTCCGAACTTAGCGACAAGCGAAATAAACTAATTGCTACCTTGAGCGAATCACTGGGATTAATTACAGGCCGTATCAAGGAAGCGTCCAGTAAGATTAAAAATGAAAAAATCGTTAGCCTATTAGGCAATGGCATAAGGCCACTGGAAATTATCGCCAGCAAAGTAGAAGCAGTATCCAAGCCTTTGTCGGACGTACCGCAAAAATGCCAGATATCAGACCTGGTAAATGAAATATTATCAGTATTCCAGTCGCAAATAACGGAAAAGAATCTAAAGATATCCACGCAGTATAAAATTAAAAAACCGGTTGTTACATTTGTTCCAGAACTTAGGCTTATGGTTCAAACCTTAGTTGAAAATGCAGTTAAGTATAGTCCGAGTAAAAGCACTATAAACATCACTGCCCACACCACCAGGGACAAATTAAAGTTAACGGTTCACGACCATGGCAAGGGCATCAGCAAGGAAGATTTATCTAAGCTATTCCAGCCGTTTTCTAGAACTGATGACGTTCTTACCTATGACCATTCCGGCATGGGGCTTAGTCTTTATACAGCCAAGGCAGTTGCTTTAAGACTAAATGGTAATATAACTATTACCTCTAAGAAGGGATCGGGCACTAAAGCTACTATCCAGCTACCGCTGCGCTAATAGTCAAATGCCAGTTGAGCCTCTTTTTTCTGTTGCTTTTTAGCCCGACGCCTTGCTCGTTTATTTTCTTGCCAGACCACACCTACAGATGTTTGATAGAGTCCGATAATTGGGGCAGCCATTAAAGTCTGGTTTATCGGATCGGGGGTGGGAGTTAAGATAGCAGCTATAATAAAGCTGGCCAAAATCACAACCCGCTGCTTTTTCATTAAGGATTGAGGCTTTAGAGGGGTAACTTTATTTATAAAAATAAATATTAGCGGCATCTGGAATAGAGCCGCAAAGCCTGCCAGATAGATCATTACAAAGTTAAAGTATTCCTGAGCCGATATGAGAGACTGAATCTGAGAATTAGTAAAGTTATTCAGGAAATGAAGCGCAGCAGGCAGACTAATAAAGTAAGCGAATAGCACACCGCCTATTGCAAGTGCAATTGATGCCAATAATATTTTTGCAGTGCTATAACTTACCCGTTTAGGTATAGCTGGTGCTACGAACTTGATGAAGTTAAAGATAATTACCGGAATTGCCAACAGGAATCCAAAAAAGAGACAAATCTTAATTAGAAAATCAAAACCACCTGCCGGACTGGTGTAGAACAGTTGCTGGCCAAGCGGCTTTACCAGCCAGGCAATAATCTGCTCTTGAAAATGATAGCCAATAAGGCCACCAAGAATCAGGGCGATTACACAATTTAGAGCCCTTCTTCGCAGCTCATCAATATGTCTTTCAACTGTTTGGCGCTTGTCTGGAGTGCTCTTTTCTTTGGGCTTTTTATAGCTACGATGCCTTTTAGATTTTTTAACTTTTTGCGGCTTCGGCTTCATCTGACTGGAAATTTCTTTTAATAAATCTTCTTCCAAGATATCAGTTTCTGTAGCCAGCATAAGCTGAGGCGCTGCAGCTATGGGCGTTTTTTTAATCTGCACAGCATTGGCAGGCTTTTTACTGGCAACAGGTTTTACGGACACGTTAATCTTATGTGAGTTATCTTTAATGACAACTCCTGATCGGCGGCGGCTGGCCAAATTAGGACCTGGGAACTCGTTAATTAAGTTAGTTGATAAATTAGACTTAATTGTTTTTTCAGGCTGGGTCTTTGGCTGATTTTGAACCTGTATTTTAGAACTATCATCTTTAGTATTGGACACTAAATTATACGCACTCGCAACTGTACGAGCCCTAATAACCGGTCTTCTAGATCTACCAGTTCTGTGAGCCTGATTTAGTTCGTTATTTAAAGCCATCTTTTTATCGGCTAAATTCACCTTTTGTTTATGATACTAATAGCATAACCGTCTAGCAATAAGGTGTCAAAAGACTGCAGGCAATAATATAAAAACACCCGCAAAGTAATTTACGGGCGCTTAAATAATTGAGCGACTATTATTTACTAAAACTGGTGACCCCACGGGGAATCGAACCCCGATTGCCGGGATGAAAACCCGATTTCCTAACCGTTAGAAGATGGGGCCATCCGTTTCAGCAAACAATTACTGACTTGACCAAAAAATTGTACCATAACAGAGAAAAACAGTCCACTGTTACGCTGAAATTAGAACATCAAAATCTGCACTTGTTTAATCTGGTAAACAAGCTTAGTCGGCTGCAAGATAAGATGGTTTGCAGACTGCAATAAATTGTAGGTTTTTGTTTAAGAGCGGTCAGTCACGATTACTCATAGAACATTTTCACCATAGCATAATATATAACTATTTTCCACCTCTTATCCACAAGAATAGTTAAAAAATATTATGCACAGAAAAGCTCCCCTGCGTTTTGCAAAGGGAGCTTTTCCTGCTATTTAGCCGACTTTTGCCGCTAATAAGAGTTCCGAGCGGTCAGTCGGATCACTACAGATCTCTATTAGACAGTGCGACGGCTTAGCACGCTGTGAGCAGCAGCTACAGCAGCAGTTACGGCAACAAATACGCCGATTACGCTACCAGAACCAGTCTTTGGAAGCTCTGGAGTTTCTGGAGTAGGCTTACCAGCTTCAAATGTAACCATTGCGTTACATGCATCGCTAGTAACAGTCTTGTCAGTACCATTTACATTAAATGTAGCAGATGCACTGATCTTGAATGTACCATCAGCCTTAAATTCGTATTCGTCAGTTAGATTGTTGGTAACTTTAGGTTCAGATCCATCACCGTAGTTGATAGTTACAACCTTAAGGCTGGCACCACCAGATGCTGGAGCTGTTACGTTTACGCGCACTTTGCGGCCACCAAGTTTTTCAACTTTGATAGCTTCACAAGCGTAAACAGGTTTTTCTTCTTTACACTCGCCACCATCAACTGTAACGCTAGCGTTATCCTTGATAGTACCGTAGCCACCAGGTGTAGCATAAGCAGTGTTTACTAGCTTATGTACGCCACACTCAATGTCTGAGTTAACTTTAGTTTTAAAGGTAACGATGGAGTTAATACCAGGATTTACATTGCCGATATTAACATTAACCTGTCGGCCGTTATTCTGCACAGCTTCATCACCATACTCATAGCCTTGAGGGAAATTACCGTCAATTAGCTTTACGCTGTTTGGAACAACTGTAACGCCTTCAGGAACTTGGTCAAGGATAATAACATCCTTAAGCAGTGTTGCACCAACGTTATCAAATTCAATCTTCCACTCTACTGTTTGACCAGATTTAGCGTTTAGATTTTCTTTCCAGTCGTTCTTAGTCTGACCTTCAAAACGAACTTGCTTGTTAACCTTGTAGTGAGGCATTTTAACCTTCACTCTAAAGGTAATTTCACGAACGTACTTGAAACAACCTTTTTGGTCGCCAATATTTACGCCAGTTGTAACTAGATCGTCGCCGATAGCAGTAGTCTGGCCGTTTTCGTGGTTGTACATCTTAGCTGAACCAGGAACAAAAGCTAGTTCAAAGAAACCAGCGTTAGCGCCTGTCATGTCAAGAGTATCAAATATTTCTTTTGGCTGAGCATTGTCAGCACTTATGTAGGCTGTAGCTTGATGAGACTGAGAAGCACCAGTTGGCAAGTCAGCCCGAACTCTAACGTTCTTAGCTACGCCTGGGGCACCAGGCTTGTCATTTAGCAGTGGGTCAGCATTGTTATGAATAAAAATCTTCATTTCAACTTCTGCACCTTGTTCTACGCCATTTACTGGATCAATCCAGTTGCCGTCACGTCCAACTTGAACGCCACGGAAAAATTCTCGTTCATCACCGATACCATTTGGTACGCCTGTGTATGAGTTAAATGTTACATGGTCAAAACCATTTTCAGCAGCCGTCCACGGGCGGGTCGGCCTGTCGGGACCAAAACCGGCAATAGCCTGAGAAGCAACACCAGCTACAATAGCTATGGTTGCAACCGCAGCATATACCGACTTAGGCACACGCTTAAGTAAATTCTTCATATACACCTCCTAAAAGGTTTAGTTCTATCTTGTTAATTTAAATAAATTGTTAAAAAACCAAGTAGTTATAAGTCTCCACCTCTGAAAACTTACCCTATAATCGTCATTTTAGCATATCTATTATTATTTGTCAATATTATGGTTACGCTTAAATTGTTGCCGAATTGTTAAGGAGCTGCTGTTCAAACCGGATCATTATAATTCACATAATAAAAGTGGTGAGAGGAGTGTGGTTTGGGGTTGTTGCCAGAAGGCATTAATAACGATCGCTCGGAAGCAATCATTAAACAACACACCAAACCACACTCTCAGTGCGACTATCTAATCCCGAAGGATACACACTGTGACCAATCACCTATTTATATGTACAGACAAACTCTGCCAGTTCATGCATCAGCCGAAGCCGACACTAGTACTTAACAGAGTCGATGCCGACTAGAACTCCACCCTGGTTGTGGGCGGTGCCTGGGTCGTCGGCGGAGCTGCCGGAGGGCGCACCGTGGTCGGTGGCGTGATCGGGTTGTCCCGAGGCGGAGCGCCTGGGCCCGAGTCGTTGTCTCTCGGCGGCTGGGTGGTCGTTGACCTCGGCGCAGTAGTTGGCGGAGGCGGTACCGTTGTCCCTGTCGGGAGGTCGGGCACGCACTGCCTCTTCTGCGGATCCCAGTGCGACTTCCTCCCACAGGTGGGAATGGTAGTCGTGGTCGTGGAAGACCCCGGGATGGTAGTGGTGGTCGGCCGGACCGTCGTGGTCGTGGTCGACCGCGGCGGCTGGGTGGTGGTCGGCGCGGGAACCGTCGTCGGAGGGTTGCCCTTCCTCGGCGGCTTGGCGCACTTGCACGGCGGCGGGTTGAAGCTCGGCGGCGGCTCGGGAGCCGGTTCGCCAGGCTTCGGCGGGGCGGGGTTGCACTCCGGCGGAGCGAACTCCTCCGGGCGCTTGTCGCCGACGTTGATACCGATGACCTTGATCGGGACGCAAGCGTCCTTCTCGGTCACCGCCAGCAACAGAGCCGGCAGATCCTCCTGGTTGGGGTTGATACCCACCTCAGGAAGACCCCCCACCGACAGACCGCCAGCGGTCAGGTGATAGTTCAGGACGCTCTTCTGCGCCTGCACCTCACCCAGCCAGAAGCGGGTCAGCAACGTTCCAAGGCGCTCGGCCAAGGTCCGGTACTCTGCCTGCTTCTGTGCAGCTGCGACTACCTGATCCTGCGACGGATCGGCGACGTCCAGCAGCGGAGCGAACTCCGATGCCTGATCGTTGACCTGGCTGGGATCCACCGCGTACGGCTTCAGCCAGTCATTGAGGTCCACGACCTTGACGTTGCCGACCTCCATCCGAGCAAAGAAGTTCGCGTAGGTGACACCGAGCAACGGCGCCACGCACAGCTCCCTCTGCATCTCGTTCAGGATGCCCATCGGATCAGAAGCCGCGAACGGCGTACTGATCGCATCCGACCACAGTCGGGGCGGGGTGCCCTTGAGAGAGCCCTCGTCCCAGCCGTAGACCGGTGTGCCGTTGAGGTCGGCGGTGTTGCCAACCAGCTTGACACAGTCGACGCTCGTCGTCTTGACGGTGAGCAGGTCGACGATGCGGTCACCCACGGGGGGTGCCACGTCGGAAGCCGGGTCGGTGTTGGAACCAGCCTCCGTGTTGCCGCCAGCCACGAGGCCGATGACAACTGCGATGACGAGAATGATCGCGCAAACGATCACTCCTCGTCCCCAGATTGTACGATTCATGCTGCCTCCTAGTGGCCAGCAATATGCTCTCTATTTTTTTAACTACGTGCAGGTTTGCACACTGGCGCCGAAAACACTCAGGGCGCATTGCGGATGTCATGGTGATGAGCCACGATATGGGTACTGTTCCCACATCCTTTGACCTAATTATGACGGCTACCCAGGTCACGGAGGGGCCTAGCAGAGCTTCCCTGCTAAATTACGGGCTTTGATTGACGAGCGCCATACTCGTTGCCTTCTAGGGCTAGTCCTCTCGCGTCCCGATGAGCGAACCGATGAAGCCACCGAGGAAGAACCCCGTTCCCATCGCTCCGATCCAGTAGGCCGTCCCGCCCAGAACCTTCCAGAAGCCCTTCACGTCCTCGAAGAGGATGTTCCAGGTGCTCGAGGCGATGATAACGCCGAGAGCGAGTCCGAGGAAGGCCAGGAGCCACTGGAGCAAGCTCCAGGTGCACGGGTTCAGCCGATCGGCCACCGTCACCACCGGAACCACGGTCGTGCCGTCGTCCGCCGGAGCGGGCTGGCCGTTGCCGTCGCCGTCCTCGTCCTCGTCCGCCGGAGCGGGCTCGGGAGTGGGCGGTTCGGTGGGTGCGGGGGGCGCCGGAGGCGTGACCCCGAGGATCTCGTCCAACTGGTCGAGCTCCTCTGCACGCACTGCGCTGTCATCGCCGTGACGGCGGTTGACCGCGCGGGTGGCGATGGCCAGGTTCTGCAGGTTCTGCGCGTTGCGGATGTCAGCATCGTCCTGCTCCTGCTGGAGCTGACGATGACGAGCACGAGCACTTTCGGCGACCACATGGGCTGCCTCAGCGATCCGCTCAATTCCTTCGATGTGCTGGGTGGTCATGAGACTACTCCTCCCCTGTGCAAGGGATTTGGGTTGGTCACTTAAACTGCGGGTGCAGCCAAGTGGCTAGTGCCAGTATCCCTTGCGGGACTGGATAGCATGCTACCGGCTATTAAATCTAGCCAGCAATATGCTATCCAGTTCCAGGAAAGAAAATGCATGAAACGTATAGTTTGTACATATAGACGATTAGTCTAAACATGAATACTCGTTAAAGAGTTCATGAGGTTTTGTGTGGAGTTTAAAATTAAACTCTTTTTGATAGTCATTTTCTGCAATTACTTAAGCGGAGCTTTAATCTGAGGAGCTACAAGTAACTCAACTCTACCAAGCTCAACCCTTAAATCAAGTGCAGATTACTAACTCTGAGCGCTAGCGCTGCAAGCTAGCGCGGCTAGCTAACTAGCCATCTAATACTAGCTATAACAGAGTTAATAATCTGCACTTGTAAGCAGAAATAATGAACTATAATGATCCGGTTTGTTAATATTCTTATACATATAAGCAATATGCTTAATGCCAAGAATTAACAGAGATTTAACAGCAAGAAAAACACTGACATGCAGTGTTTTTTGTTTTACTGATTGTTTCCCTGTTCACACCCCTAGCCTAAAGCTTTCCCACCTCAGGAGGATGATGTATATATACTATCACAACAGAGGTAAAATGTCAATACTTTATACCACTTTTTTGCTTATGTTAAAAAGACCTATTATACGCAGTATTTAGAAATCTTCTGATGTCTTCTAGATCTTTTTAGCAGGTAGGGGAAATGTGAAGCCAAAGGTACTACCTTTACCCTCTGTACTTCTAAAAATTATTGCCCCGCCCTGAGCGATAATTACTTTCTTTGCCATAAATAGACCGAGTCCCGTGCCATCTGGGCGAGCTCTTTTAGCATTTTCTGCACGATAGAATTTACTGAACAATTGATGCTGATGATTTTTAGGAACGCCTATACCTTGGTCATTTACCCTAAATTCTAATGATCTTGGCTTGGCTTCCAGTTCAACTAAAATCTCCTTGCCCTGTCCCGAATAGTAAATTGCATTATCCATGAAGTTCATCACCACTTGCCTAATCTTAGTTTCATCCAGATCCATTATCGGAATGTCCTTAGGTTTTTTGTAAATTAGCTTTAGGCCGCGAGCCTTAGCAGTATCCTTAAGTTGATCAACTTCGCCGGCTACTAGTTCTGCTAGATCTACTTGAGATTTTTCAATTACGAACTTACCAGTCCTAAGTCGCGATACATTCAGTAGGTCGGATATAAGGTAAACCATGCGCTGAGAGCTAATAAAAGCTTGTTCTAGCAGCTTTTTCTGCTGAGCATTTAATTCTCCAGCATCACCTTCAATGACCATACTCACATAACCCTTGATACTCGTTAAAGGTGTCCTAAGTTGATGAGATGCCATGCTAATAAACTCGTCCTTCGTTTCGTCCAAGGCCTGTAGTTTCTCATTAGTATGACGGAGGCGACGTGTTGCGCTCTCTACCTTTTGCTCCAGAGAAATATTGAATTTCTGTATTTCCTCAAATTTTAAAGCATTTTCAATTGCTATAACCATTGAGTTTGCAATAATTTCTAGAACTCTTAAGTCCTGTGAGTTATATGATCCACCGCTTCTCTTTACGCCCAGTACTATAACACCGATTCCTTCATGGTCCACGTCGCTAGTTAGCCTAACAATTGCAGCTATACTGTTCCTGCGCATCCTTGATTGTATATCCTTAAATGATGTATCTAACATTTCGGCAATTATCACTTTATGCCTAAACTGAGGTATAAATTCTTTAGCTAAAGATATATCTTTTTCACTAAACTTATGGCTTGTGTTGCCGATAATACGCTGTTTTTCATATTCAGTCTCCCTCAGCCCAAACACACAAAATTCTGGCTTAATGTGTTTCTCTAAAATTTCAGAACTAGCTTTAAGCATCTTGTTAAGATCCATTGTAGATACCAATGTTTGATTAAGTTCGTCTATAAGAGCCTGCGGATCATAGGCATCTTGATAGAAAATCCGATTTGTCCATTTGTCAAAAAATCTTTTTAGAGGCTGAAAAGTAAAGGCAATTACTACCGCCAGCAAGGTATACGTTACTCTCTGCCAAAAGCTGGCATAGGCATTGCCAAAAAATAATTCTGTAATAATGTTAAAAGTTAAGAAACCATAAATTAAACTTAAAGCAAAAATAGAAAGGAAATAGCCAAGAGACCTTGCAAGCACTAACCTAATATCAAAAAATTTATGTCTAATTATGCCTAATGTCACTACCCCAGAAAAAAGCAATAAAAACATCGGGCCTGCAAAGACATATTGACTTCTACCTAATATAGGTAGAGTTAAATTGGTATATAAAGCTCCTATGCTTGTTAGTAGAATTGCCCAAAATGCATAAGCGACCCTCTTCTTGTCCTCCCCTCTTGATCTCCTATATGAGATATATAGAGCAACGTATGATATGAAGAAGTAAATATTAAAGTATAAAGAATAAAGCTTATACTGTGTTGGATGATGCTCTATTAAGTTTTGACCTTGAGGGACAATTTGAAGGCTTTTCAAGAATATATCTGGATTAGTACTCATTAATGCAAATAAAATTATCGCAGGAACGCTCAACACGTATATGACCCAGGTCTTTACTGGCTTTTCGTTAGGGAATACAAGAGAAAAAAGTACTACAAATAATGTAGTTAACAGAGGGGAAACATAAAATAGCACTAACCCCGTTTTTGCTAGCTCATAATTGTCTGCATAAAGCATTAGTGCATCACCAATCGCCCAAAATACAGCCGCAAAAAGAAAAATTGCGAATAGCCTATTTTCAGTACGTCGCTGATCGCTTTTTAATACTACGATTGCCATAAGCAAGTTAACAATAGCTACTAGGTATAGCACACTTGCCAGTAAATGATCCATGCTAGCATTCTAGCATAAGAATAATGACATTAATTGAAGTTAGACTACATATTTGCCGTAGCACTGTAAGGCCGCAGCACCAATCCCCAAGTCTGTTGCCGCATCACTTATACGCTTTGCAGTTTCAGGAGTAACAGGACCACGTAGAGCTAATTCTGGCTGCATCCATGTCGTAAAAGCCTCAGCTTCACAACCCCAAACACCATTCCCTATCGGACCTAAATCGCCATAATCAAAGTTTTCTCGATGTAGGCGAGTATCACTACTACTACCAATAGGCCAAGCTACGTATGCACCTGCATTATTCTTAGCATCAATAGGATTAACAGCTGTAGGCTGACTGTCGTCAACTATTAATCTGTCAATACTCTGAGAACCTGAATTCAGAACCTGCTCAGGAATATTAACTGGCGTTGTAGTTGCACAAATTATAACTTTACAGTCTTTCATTGCCAACATAGATAATGCAGAATCAGCTACTCGATACCTGCCTTCTGGCAGGTTGAGGGAATCTATTGTACGAGCCACTTTTTCGGGATTTGTATCGCATAAGACTAGATTCGCATCAGGGTATTGATCTGCAACTACGTCTGCAACTGAAGCCCCAATTGAACCTAGACCAATAACACCTATATTTCTTATATCTTCGTCAATTATTCCTTGCTGTGCAGCTTGGCTAATTGTCTCGTTTATTAGATGTATCGTGCCTCCATGACCTGTAGTCGTCTTTACTCCTTCTACATTAATCGTCCTTCCAAAATTTGTGACAGCCGGCAAAATAGCGCCAAGTCCTACCGAACTTACTCCTAGTCTATCTCTAGCGAACTTAACCGCATCTTCAATTGCTTGGTTGAAGGTACTGCCTAGCTCTTCAGGATCTTTAATGTCTGTCATCATATCGCCAAATACAGGAGCAAAAAGCATTACTCCCTGTTCACCAGAACCATTTTCACCTTTTGAATACCTATCTACAACAAATGGTGGAGTCCCGACCAGCATTAATTGTCCTAGCCTAGAACCTATGTGACTTATTAGTGGATAAAATGGTTTATATTCAGGAGCAAAACCATTTTCACGCTCTGCTCTAGTAGGCACCATAAATGCAAAAGAGCCATTGCCAAGATTTTCTTCGCTGGTCCATTCTTCATAAAAACGGTCTACTGACTCCAGAGAAGTTACCAAGTCTTCCTCGATTTGCTTTTCAGTTAAAGTCATCCCACTTTCATTTTTTAATGCACCGGCAATATCAACGAACTTCTGTTTCATGATTGCCAGGCCATCATCGGGGCGCCTATACAGTGAATAATCAGGCTTCCAGTAATCACCAAATTTCTCATATACTTCTTTTACCGTATCGGCATCCATTACAGAAGTTCTAATATCAGACACTTCTTCAAATGGTGAAAGTGGGGATGTCTCTATAACAGTCATCTTATAAATGGCTTGTTAAGCCACCTCCTCTAAATTAGATTCCCTTGACTCTACCTCTGGTTTTATAAGCCTAGAGACCAAGCTATCTCTAATTAATAAAGTTTCGTCACATTGTAGCGGTACGACATTTTCTCTAGCTGTACGCAAAGCATCTAGGTTTACATCTGTTGGCTCTAATATATAATCTGCCATAGCAGAAAATACACTGGGTCCACTATTAGGGTTACTTCTAGCCATAAAATCTCCTTTATACGAAAAAGCGTCGCAATCCACCCCTGACGAGGTAATTGCGACGCTTAATCTAATAATGTACTGCCGCCAGTATACTAAAAAAATTAAAAAATGTCAATATGTTTATGTCAAGCGAGCATATTTTGTATTGGCACACCCCTGTTAACCAGATACAATACCTGAGACTTATGATTAAATTTAATAATTTTTCTGAAGCTAAAGAAGCCTTATATACCTATATACAGAATAGTCGCGACCTTCATCCTAATAAGCTTGATCGCATGGTTCAGCTAATGAATTTGCTCAGTAACCCTCAAAATAAGTTGAATATAGTACATATAGGAGGCACTTCTGGTAAAACAAGTACCGCCTACTATTCTGCAGCCATGCTTGTCCAAAAGGGCTTTAAAGTAGGATTAACCGTATCTCCTCACGTAGATGAGATTAATGAACGAGTCCAGATTAATCTAAACCCACTGGAAGAAGGTATGTATTGCCGCCTGCTGTCTGAGTTCCTAGAAATAATCAGGCAATCAGGAATTAAATCTACATATTTTGAACTACTGATTGCTTTCTCGTTCTGGACTTTTCATAAATTAAAAGTGGATTATGCAGTTATTGAAGTAGGTATCGGCGGGCTATTTGATAGCACGAATGTAATCTCTAGACCGGATAAAGTTTGCATAATAACAGATATAAGCTTGGACCACACCGAAATATTAGGTAAAGACCTAGAGTCTATAGCCAAGCAGAAAGCTGGGATAATTCTGCCTGGGAACCAATGCTTTATCAACGATCAAAACAATAAAGTTATTTCTGTAATTAATAAGCATTGTCTTAAAACTGGAGCCAATCTCCATGTGTCTTCTGGAGAGCTGCTATTACCCTCAAGCCTTCCAGGATTTCAGCGCCGAAACGCGTCTCTCGCCTTCAGGGCAGTTAGCCATATCTTAAGTAGTAGCGAGCATGAAGAGCTAACAAGTCAAGATATAAATCAGGCCTGCAATATAAAAATTCCTGCCAGAATGGAAGTCGTTAAATATAGCGACAAAACTTTAATATTAGACGGCTCTCATAATGACCAGAAAGTTAATGCACTGGTTACTTCAATAAACAAATCGTTTTACGGTCAGGAAGTAAAATTATTATTAAGCTTTGGCGGCAACAAAAAATCTAGCGTTAAATCTAGCTTAGAGCAGTTCAGAAAACTGTCCGATTCTGTAATATTGACTGAATTTAAGCTGAAGCGAGATAATTTTAGGTCATCCCTGCCTGCCAACCAGCTGGCTATTATATGCAAAGAAGCCGGCTTTAAAGAAATAACCATAGAACCTGACCCGGAGCTAGCATTTAATTTATTGCTTGATCATCTAGATGGCCTGGGAGTAATTTCTGGATCCTACTACCTGTTAAATCATGTTAGGCCGCTGTTAAGTAGAGTATTATATAATTAATATTTCTACCAATCTAACTATTCTTAGGTTGACAAAATATTTTAGTACGGCTATAAAACACTTATGAAAGTACACTAAGCGTTAAGTCCAAGAGAGATCTGGATTTGCGCTTTTTTTTAAAATATAGAGAATTCAAATAATGCCACATAAAATTGCTATTGTAGAAGACGACTTGCCCATACAACAGATGTACAAGCTAAAACTTTCTAGCCTAGGCTATGACGTTCAAACTGCAGATAATGGTCGTCTGGGGCTAGAGCTTTGTGAAGAATTCATGCCAGACATAATACTTTTAGATATCCGCATGCCTGAGATGAGCGGTGATGAAATGCTTAAAAGACTCCGTGAGACTGAATGGGGAGCGGGCATGAGAGTTATAATTCTGACCAATATAAGTAAAAGTGAAGCGCCCCATTCCTTAAGGTTATTGGGCGTTGATAGATACATAACTAAAGCACATCATACCCCTTCACAGATTACGGAAATAGTAAAAGAAGTATTAAATTAATGTAAACTAAAAGTAATAATTAAGGCATAAACATTATGACAAACGCAAAAAAGATCGCAATCATTGAAGACGACCAAGCAATCAGCCACATGTATAGAATTAAGTTTGAGGCTGAAGGCTATGTTGTTGAGACGGCTGAAAATGGCCGACTAGGGCTAGAGCTTTGCTTGACCTTTCAGCCCGATATAATACTTCTTGATCTCATGATGCCGGAAATGAATGGCGATGAGATGCTGGCTGCACTAAGGCAAACCGATTGGGGTAAAACTGCGAAAGTCATAATCCTTACCAACATGGGTGAACAAGAATCTCCAGAAGTAATAAAAGCGCTGAATGTCAGCGCTTTTATCGTTAAAGCCGACATGACCCCACGCCAGGTTGCAGAACTTGTAAAGAAACAGTTATCAGCATAATTTTTGTTTTTACTCTATAATTAAGCATTGATTATGGATGACTATTTCCTTTATAAAGATTTTGAAATTGAAGCAGATTTAAAAACTGTTAATTTTAATTTTTCTATCTATAAAAATAACCAGACTTACGATCTGCGTGAGACGATGGTTTTTCCGGTTGAGCTGAATAAAGCTGGTCCCATAATGTCCAGTCTGCGTGCCCTGCATTTAGCTACAGGCATCAGTTATTACAAGATATTTGTCAGCAAGAGAATAGAGCATCCCTACAAAATGGACGAGGCTGAGTCCAACTTCTGGAATGAAGTGTTTTTAAGCGGCTTAGGCGAATTTCTATATGTAAATAACCTGAGCAAAGATTCGATCGCTAAATTTAACCCTAAAGACGGCGCTGAGTTTATTGATGAAATAAGCTGGCAGCCCGTTACATCAGCAATGCTTGGAATTGGAGGTGGCAAAGACTCTATTGTTGCTGGAGAGCTATTAAAACAAGCCGGTGTGCCCTTACAGGGCTTTGTTATGGCTACTGGCGAGCAATTAGGACAGACCCAATCAGTAGCAACGACAATGGATATAGGACTTTCTCCAGTCCAGCGCACAATTGATAAGCAGCTTATTGAACTGCAGGCATTACCAGGAGCGCATAGCGGTCATATCCCCGTGTCTCTAATATATGGCCTCGTAGGAGCAACGCTAGCAATTGCCAATAACTATAAATATGTAGTTGTGGCCAATGAATCTAGCGCAAGTATCCCTAGAGTTAGCTGGCAAGGAATGGATATCAATCACCAGTGGAGCAAGTCGTTTGATTTTGAGATTTTGTTGCAAAATTATTTACACCGATTTGTATCAGAAAAGTTAACCTACTTTAGTGCTATTCGCCCCTTGGGTTCTATCCATATTGCTAGTATTTTTGCGAACTTTTCGCAGTATTATACAATATTTACCAGCGATAACTCGGTCTTTAGAATTGACCCATCAAAACGCCCCAATGGCCGCTGGAGCCTAGAAAGTCCTAAATCTTTAAGTAGTTTTATTCTGCTCGCCCCTTGGCTTAGCGAAACCGAACTGCTTGAAACTTTTGGCAGAGATTTTTTAAACGAGCAGAGCCTGGAACAATTGTTCTATTCCCTGCTTGAGATCGAGGGACATCAGCCCCTTGATTGCGTGGGCACGGCTGAAGAGCTGCTTATTTCTTTAAATCTGGCCGTTAAGCAGGGCAAATTTATTAATTCTTTCCTTGCCTTAAAAGCTAAAGAAAGAGGCGTACTTACTGATGACAACTGGGAAAATAAGTTAAGTGAACACTTAACTTTATCGCCCCAGCACGCGATACCGTTTGAAATATTAGCAAAGATTTATCCTGACCTCGCTAACCTAAACCCGTTGCTTGCACTAAAAAATAAGGAAGTTGTGTTTGTTGGCGCCGGAAAAAGAAGAGCAATGCAGGGAGTTAAAAGTTTCTTAGAAGAAAACGTTGATCTTGCTTCATTTAAATCTGTAGAAAAATCCGAGGGAGACAAACCGTTGGACTTCTTGAAAAAATTGGATCAAGAAAAAACGGTATTTATTAAAAACGAAGGTATACCAGGCAAAGAAATGCCAGTCCCTTACATTACGCCGATGCAGCTATTTTTTGAACTGGTTAGGCAAACTGGCGCGAAAGTTATTGGGATTACTGGGAGCAAGGGTAAAAGCACGACTAGCGCCTTAACCGCCCATATTCTTAAGTCCGCTGGAAAAGATGCGATTCTTGCCGGTAATATAGGTATTTCGCCGCTATTATCGTTAAACAACGCTACTGAAGATACGATCTTCGTTCTAGAATTATCTAGTTATCAGCTATCGGATCTTAAAAGAAGTCCACATATAAGTGCCTGTCTGAATCTGTATAACGATCATACGGACTGGCATGGCACGCTTGAAAATTATTTTGAGTCCAAAAGAAATATTATGCGATATGCAGGGAGCGACGACATCTTTATATATAACCCTGATTTTGAGGAACTTAAGAAGTGGGCAGCTGAAGGTGCTTGCGAATCTGTCGCAATTAGTCCCGATGAAAAGCTTGATCTTTCGGGAGCCAACCTGTTTGGTGAGCACAATAAGCTGAACGCCCTATTTGCTAAGCAGATCGCCTTGCAAATAGGAATAGATGAAGAAGTTATTAATAAAGCAATAAAATCTTTCCAGCCCCTAGATCACCGTATGGAAGTTGTCGCAACCAAAAACGGCCGTACGTACATAGATGATGCAATTGGCATGACTCCTGAATCAACTATTGCCAGCCTAAAAGCAGTGAGCAGTAAGTATGGCCAAATAGGTTGTTTAATGCTGGGTGGACAAGACAGGAATTATGATTTTACAGAACTCATGAACACTGTGGCGCAGCTTAATATCCAAAAACTGGTATTATTCCCTGATACTATTAGTAAAATAAAGCTGCATTTTCCTTCCGGCTATACGCCTGATTATATAGAAGCCGAGAACATGCAAGCTGCTGTAACTTTCGCCAGCCAGCAATCTCCTGAAAATTCGGTAGTGCTTCTAAGCACTGCGGCACCGAGCTACTCGCTGTGGGAAGATTATGAAGATAAAGGCAACCAGTTTAAAGAAGCAGTGAACGCTCTGCCTTAAAGCTTGCCGATAGCAAACTTGCCATATTTTTGATATACAGGATGATC
>CAZHAQ010000001.1:0-18843 GCA_964529785.1 uncultured Candidatus Saccharibacteria bacterium | reverse complement strand
GTAGATGTAAATTCCGTAACCGCATCTTCTACTAAACCAATCCGACTGCTGGCTAAAATTAGCTGTTTATCTGTATCGGCTTCATACTTAAAATCTTTCCTACCCGGTTCAGTTGGCACTTTTTCAAATCTCGCCACCGGCACATTAAGCGCTCTTCCAATATACATAGCCAGCCTCTGACCTCCGCTGGGTGGACCGGCCAGCAGGTTTGGTGCGCTTATGTCTACAATCTCAACTAGATTGCCAACTATTAATTCGCCTGCCGGGGACAGCTCAAAGTTAGCTGAGCTATTTGGATTGGAATAATCCTCGGGGTTTTTAAATAACTTTTCCCAGTCAAACTTATTATTAGCCGGCTTGCCGCTTGCGAATCTTAGATCAACACCGACCTCCCAAATGCCTTCCCTTAACGCTGCCTCCAGTAGCGATTCCTGCATGGGGTGAGCCATCACTCAGCCCTTTCTATTTTTAATCTTGCTGCCCTAATAACATTGTCAAACAGAGCACAAACAGTCAGCGGACCTACACCACCTTTTGCCGGTGTAATTATTAAATCGTCTCTTTCATAAAGTTCAGGGGCTACGTCACCTACAGTTTTTCCATCTTCGCTGGCAACTCCAGCATCAACCACCACTGCACCTTTTTTAACCATATCAGGAAATAGAATTGCCGGACTGCCAGCAGCAGTAATTATGATGTCCGCCTTAATAGTTTCACTCCTAATATCAGGTGTCTGACGATCAGCAACGTGCACTTCATGTCCCGAAGATTTCAGCATACGCTCCAACGGTGCCCCGACTAGCTTTCCTCTTCCAATTAACAAAATATGCTTGTTCCCAAGCTCCACATTATACCCTGCCAATAGCCATAATATTGCCGTTGGTGTAGCTGGGTCAAAGCTAGCATTAAGTCCAAGTGCATCTACGTCTTTATCTGGACTAACTAGATTTACGATTTCATCCGTTTGACTAGGATCATCAAGAGGAAGCTGTGTGATTATGCCATGAACATCCTCATCGTTATTTAACTTATTGATAAGTGCCGGAACTTCCGATTGATTTACCCTATGAATATCCACATCAATTAGGATATCTGTTCCATACTGCTTCTTAAGACGCACATAAACATCAATAACTGGATGATCAATCGTAACGATAATAGCTAGGCGGGGATTAATACTATGTTCTTGGCGAAGATTACGCACAGATTTCGCCTGGCGCTCCTTAATAAATCCCGCCAGTTCCCGGCCATTTAATAATTTCATAGCTATTATTGTATCAATAAATAACTGATTATCACCAGATTCGGCTTGCAGTAAAGGCGTATAATATAAAAGCCATGAAGAATGCATTGTCAGTAGTTATCGGAATTCTGCTTATTGCGGCAATGGCATTTGGTGCAATTAAATTTACTAACAAGAATACTGATCCCTATGTATCCGAGCCACTACCCGAACTACCTGTTCCACCGCTCAAGGAGCTAGCCGAAAATAAAGGCATTCAGATTGGCTCTTTTGCGTCATTAAAGTATTTAAGAGAAAGACCCTATAGCGAAATACTAGCTTCCGAGTTTGAATACGCAATCATAGATGGTGAACCTAACTGGCATTTTGAAGATTTCACGCTTAGGCCGTCAAGAGACACTTTTGATTTCTCTCATATGGACCAAGTATTTGATTTTGCCGACCAAAACGATATGCCCGTACGCGTCCAGCATCTCCTGTGGGGAGATGAAAAGTGGCTGCCAGATTGGCTTAAACAAGGTAATTTTTCTAGGGAAGAATTACTCAATATAATCGAAGAACACATAAATACTGTTGGCAATAAATATAAAGGCAGGGTTCGTGAGTACACGGTAGTTAATGAAGCATTCAGCAGAGAGCTAAAAACTGGCGGTAATAAAGACTGGTGGGGAGACAGGCTGGGAACAGAATATATAGACAAAGCATTTATAACTGCCAGACAAGCTGATCCTAACGCGATTTTAATTCTAAATGATTTTGGCAATGAAACGGAGGGAGAGATTTCTAACCTTATGTACGACTATATTAAAGATGCTAAAGCACGAGGCATTCCTATTGACGGACTTGGGATGCAAATGCATATTAGCGGCATTTCTGCACCCAGCAAAGAAGACGTCGTAAACAATATGCGACGATTTTCAGAACTTGGAGTAAAAATATATGTAACAGAATTTGATGTAAATATGCATGACGTAGTTGGTAGCGATGATGAAAAACTTCAAAAACAGGCTGAAATATATAGCGACATGATGAGCGCATGCATAGAAGCAGGGGCTGAAGTTTGTCCTAACTTTGGCTTCTTGGGTCTTATTGACAGGCAAAGCTGGTATCAAGGCATAGGAATTAATGATGCTATGCCATTAATGTTTCATGATGACTATACGCCTAAACCAGCCTTCTATTCCGTCAGGTCTGCCTTAGAAGAATAAATTATAAGTTAAGTTTAGTAGCATTTTATACTTGTAAAAACAGAGGTAATTTGATAATATTGCCAAGTATTTACAAATAATCGTCCCATTAGTTTGGGCCATTAGCTCAGTTGGTTAGAGCAGCGGCCTCTTAAGCCGCGTGTCCCGGGTTCGAGTCCCGGATGGCCCTCCATTGTGCTTATGGTTAAAACGGAGATGAGAGTCTCTGTTTTTTGTTACTATAAAGCATATGAATCAAGTACTATCAGAAGTCCTATGCCCTCATCGTGGCTTAGGAGATGAAAATAGTCTAAAGTCGATACGTTCAGCTATTGAAACTAGACCAACTATGGTTGAGTTTGATATCCAAAATTTGAATGGTACTTATTTTTTGGGTCATCCGCCCAAAATAAATAAAGACTCTACTCTGGAGGATGCTTTAAACCTGTTCAGTAAAAGTGATGTACTGCCTAAAGTTGACTTAAAGTGTTTGCCAGACTGGAAAGCTGACATTAGCCTATTATTGAGTACGTTAAACTTTATTGATTATAATGTGCTCCTCAACATAGGTGGCGATAATTTATCTGCAGTCGAATTTATAAAAGCTGAAAATTTTATTACCGAATTATCCAAATCCAACATATTATTAAACATTGACATTGCGCGCTATGGAATACTTTCAGCAGCTCAAATTAAACAGCATATACAATCACTCAACCGAAAACCATTCAGCGTTAGCCCTATGCTTGAAGGAAATTTCAACACAGAAATTGAACTAGCAAAAGCTTGTGGCATTAACAACATACATTTCTGGAGCAACAATTCGACAACTTATACGGAAAATGAACTGCTTGAAATTTATAACAATTACTCAAAAAATGAGACTCAAGTACTTTTTGATATAAAGTCTAATATAATAGTTGCTTCTTAATTTTAGTAGAGACTGCATCTACTATGTCCCTCCAAGCAAAAAGATCTGCCTTTGTGTAGGTCTTTTTGCTTGGGTGATTATTTATGTCTCGAACTCAGATGTCATGGAGGAGAACTGCCAGTGACAGTTCGGACGGGAATAAACTCTTGAAAGCTGGTTTTCAAAGATGTTTTTGAGGCTTGCGGAACGTGACCGAGTCCCAGATGGCCATCCAGAGTGCTGGCCTTAAGCTCCTCTGCTAAGGGGATTATTGTATGCTATGATTAACCTATGGTGAAGATATCTATCGGTGAAGATTGCGGCAATGCGCCGAAAAAACAGTACATAAAAGAGTTCCTTATTGCTTGCGTAAGCGCGGATATTGAAACTGCCAGTGGTATGGTAGCCGATACAGTCCAATTATCCATCCCTGGGCATGCGGCGGTAGATGGCAAGGAGCAGGCAGTCCGGCTATTGCAGTCGATGGTTGCCAGCAGTAAGGTATCCGAGCTAGTGGTTCATAATATCATCAGCCACGGCGACAGATGCGCGGCAAATGGGGTCATTAAGCTGGAGGGCGGCAGTGAAGTCGCCTTTGGCAGCGTGTATGTCTTTAGCAACTTCAGTAAAAGTGCAAAGCTAAAGGAAGTAACCATCTATCCAGTTGTGATGCAGCCCGATCATTAGCTGGGCTCTATCCATTATTCGCAGGAGAGTCAAAAGGCTCATTTGTTATAGTGATGCGTATGCGGCAACACATTGCTTTCCAAAGAATCTATAAGCAAATTTATTAAAAGCTTAGACCTTTAACGTATAATTAAAATGATGACAGACCAGCAAAAACTAAATAAAAAAGCGATTATTATAATCCTGAGCCTATCAGCTGTGGGCGCAGCTGTCGGATTTGCAGTTGGATATCTACTATTAGACAGCTACATTTCAGGCGCCCTCCTAGCCATCGGACTAGGATCGGCTACGAGTGCTGTAGGCCTAGCGACGCAAGCTAAAAATAAATAGCAGCTCTTTTATTGCCTAGACTTACCCAATATTTACGGCGCTAAAATAAACACCCTCTTTTTATACATACCAATCTTATAGGGGCTTTCTCCATTTACTTCTCCGTCATAATCCGCAGTAACCGACGGGCTGGTCTCAATCGATAATGACGTAGCTTCAAACACCTTTAGGTATGGTCTCACCTTACCAAGCGTAATTATATGAACCAAAAACCCGTAATACAGCCGCCACTTACTTCGTCCACTGTTGCTAATAACAACTTTAAGCGTCCTCTTTTGAAGTTCATGCCCAGGAACCAGCTTAACCTGCTGGTTTAGGTCTGCGTTATAGACAACAATTTGATGAGTTTTCCCTTTAATCTCTTCAGGAAGACTGGGCGATTTTATAACATACGAAAAAGCCTCGTGCTTAAAAGTCTGTTTGAATAACTCAATAATGTATGCCAGCTGTCCGAGCTTTCTTTTTCGCTTATCCGAGACATTTTCTGAAACTGCCTGAGTAAGCCCTAGAATAAATGTAAGTGCAAAAAGCCGTCCGTTAGCAATACCTATAGGCACCTCTTTTTTAGTCCCGTTTAAAAGTACTTCTACGCTGCCTTTTAAATCTAACGGTATAGACAAATCTCGTGCCAGATAGTTGGCAGTGCCCAGTGGCAGAATGCCAATATCTCCTTTGAACTTATTATTCATAAGATATTCAATTCCGCTTATTAGAGTGCCGTCACCTCCGCCAAGAGCAATGACATCCGGCTTTAAACTGACAGCTTTCTTAAAAGCTTTAGTCAGTTCTTTGGGGTTGTCTACAGGTAATATTTTTACTTTCAGCTTCTTTTTTTCAAATATCTTAGTTACCGCCTTAATAAGACGAGCTGACTGCCGGGACCGTAGATTAACCACTAGTACATAAGTCTTGGTCTTCATAGCTATAATCTTCCGCCAATCGTAAAAATAAACAAGCCGACTGTAATGCCAAGCGTCCAGCCTGCCAGTACATCGCTAGGAAAGTGCGCCCCTAAATAAATCCTGGAAACACCGATGAGCCCAGCAAATGCTGCAAGTATTAGACCAGTAATCCATACGACTAGACCAGACATCGATAAGCCAATTAGAGTAAACAGGTAAGAGCCCATAAGAGTAGAGATATATGAGTGTCCGCTAGGAAAGCTGTAGGTTTTCAGCTTCATATTCTCAACATAAATAGTTTCTGGCCGCTTACGACGGGTTATTAGCTTCAATAGTTCAGCCAAAGGCGACACTATAACGGCCAACAATAGCAGAGGTAACCAAGTTTTTTCCTGGCTTATGCCTATTAAAATTGCTGTTATAGCTAGCCCTGAAATCAGATAGAAAGACCCGCCAATGGTAGAAATAAAGTACATGAACGGATAGACCCACTTGGGCAGCCTAGCGACCATTGAGCCAACAGCCAAATCAAATTTTCGCGGATGCAGCATGAGAGTATTATGACAGATTTGTTAGCAGCTAAATAAACTTGTTTAAAAGTATATAAATTAATGGAAAATTACTGTGCAGAAATAGTCAAAATCGATTTTGACTATTTTATCTCTTGTTTTCCTCTGTTATTCAAATAATATTTTCTCTCCTTATCTATATATAAATATATAGATAAGAAATAGCTGGTTAAAACGTAAAACATAAATAGTAATATGGCTGCTCCTAAATAAACTAAATCTAAATAAAATAAATAGATGCTTATGCATGCAATATAATCAAGTTTAATGTATAGTATGAGTCGTTCGTGAGACTGGAACAATCATATGGTGAATCAAGTAGATGGATTTTGGTACAAGTTACGCATTGCTATATGCACCTTGTTAATAATAGGTGGCCTTCCGTTTCTTTCACTTCTTCCGCCTGTACCTGAATTAAGTCAGTCTAATGCAAAATCCCAGCCTCGTACGACTATGCAGTCAGGCTATATCTACAGCGAGTCAAATAACGTTGGTGTCGGGGTATTTACAGTAATCTCTAGAGTTAGGCAAGCAATCAGTGATGCCAGCCAATCATTTAAAGACAGTACTTACTCTATAGCGTTGACTACCTATGGCGGGCTTAGAAAGATTGGTCACGCTTCGCACACTGGGCTAACTTATGTCGCCATCATGACAGGCAAAGGCGCTTCTTACGCTGCCCACAGCTTTATAGACGGCACAATATTCATTGTCAGATCAGTAGGCAGTATAGCAGTCAGCTTAACGGAAGTTCCGACTGTATCAGCCTATATTAGACCAGCAGATAGCGCCGAACTCCCAGTAATAGGTATTGACCCATTACCCGAAGGTCATGATCATAGCGAATTAGCTATTGGCGAAGATGCGCACACACATGAGCATCCCCAGGACAATAAATCCTATTGGCCAATTGCCGGTCGTATAACGACTTACTATGGGGTGCCGCATTACCCCTTCCAGCCGACCCATACCGGCATAGACATAAGTTCTGGCCACCGCTCAGGCGTAACTCCAGTAAGACCCTTTAAATCTGGAGTTGTCTTGGACACCGTTCATTCTGGTAGAGGGCTTGGCAATCATGTGATTATTGATCATGGTGACGGACTAACCTCAACCTACGCCCACCTGGCGTCAATTGCAGCCACTAAAGGTCAGACAGTAACAACTGATACAATTATTGGCCAGGAAGGCACAACTGGAGTATCTACTGGTACGCATTTGCATTTTGAAGTCAGACTGCATGGCAAAGCTGTTGACCCGCTAAAGTACTTAAATAATCAATAGTTAATTATTAAAACCTCCTATACTTAGGCTAAAATACTCCCATGGCAATAAAACCGAAATGCGACTACTGCAAGCAGGAGCTTGTAGACTTTGGCGCGATACTGCTTAGCCCTCCAGATAAATCTAACCTGGTGATCAAGTATCATGTCTGCAAACCTTGCTACGCTAAAATCAAACCAAAAGATTAAATTGGTAAGGATTGTCTGTATTAAGTAAAAATAGTACTCCTTGAAATATAATTGCAATAATTACACTATTCTTTATCCATAAGCATTGATACAATAACCTCATTGATAAAAACTAAAGTGGTGGGGATAAGAGGGTAATAATGAAAAAACTACTAAAAATCTCTGCAGTTTCAATATTTGCAGTATTCAGCGCATTTGCCGTTGTCAGCCTAACGCCATCAATTGCAAGCGCACAAGACGCCGAGCAGACGCCAGCACCAGCTGAGAACGAACAGGCCAGCCAGGAGAATAATGAAGCTCAAGGTCCATACAACTACACTGCCCAGCCAGGCGACTCCTACACTAAAATTGCTAGAAAAGCCGTTCAGACTCACGGCATCAACAACAATGTAAACCTAAGCCAAGCTCAGATTGTTGCAGCTGAGACATTCCTAACAAACGAAGCCGGATCACCAAATGTAAATGCTGGCGATAAAGTTAATATTAGCGAAGATGCAGTTAAGGCTGCCGTTGAACGAGCTGAAAAATTGGATGACAACGCCAAGGCTCTATGGGAGCGCTACGTAAAATTTGTAGACTTTAACACTGACAATGTTGGCGAATCCCGCTAATTAATAAAACTAGGTCAATAAAAAACCCGCCAAAATTACCACGGCGGGTTTTTTACTGCTATACTACAAATTAAAGAAATAACGCTTAACAAAGGCAAGCGTCTATGAAAATACGCGAAATAAAAGATATTAAAATTACCGATATTAAATTGCCAAAGCGTATTAATATACCCGTAAATCCGAAACTAATCGGCGACATCCTCTTCCAAAAAGACAAGCGAACCGATCTATTCTTAGGGCTTACAACTGAAAAGCGGATTGAACTACTGCGCTCGTTAACCAGCAGTGTTAAGCGCGATATCTTAATGCACGTACCTGAAAAAGATCTGGCCGAAATACTAGAGTCCGTTGACCCAGATGAAGCTACCGACATCCTGCAGCTAATTACTAGGAAGAAAAGAGAAAAAGTCTTAATCCTTGTCAGCCAAGATTTAAGGGATTCGGTTTCTCGGCTGCTAGAATTTGACGCTGAAACTGCTGCCGGTCTTATGACCTTGGACTATATTCAGGTTGGAGTAAAGGACAGTATCGCAACAGTAGCGAAAAAGTTTAAGCAGCATGAAAAGCGCACTGGACGCCCACCGGTCATATTGGCAATAGACGAAACAGGCAAGCTAGCTGGCTTTCTGCCTGGGCATGAACTTGGATTTGCTCGAAAAACAGAACTTATTGGCAAATACATTAAGAAAATCATATCCATATCCTACGCTGCTACCCACGATGAAGTTATGGAAACCTTCATGGCTCATCCGCACGCTAAAATTGCTGTACTTAATGACGCCAACCAAGTAATGGGCATCATTTATTCGGACGACATTCTAAGACTCATCCAGGATTCCGAAGCGTCTTCCCTGTACGACTTTGCAGGTATTAGCGAAGAAGAAAGCGTAACCGATACTGCAAAGTTTAAGGTCAGAAACCGTTATCGCTGGTTAATTATTAACCTAGGAACTGCATTTCTAGCTTCATTTGTCGTCAAGCAATTTGAAAGCACCCTAACAGCTTTCGTAATCCTTGCTGCCTACATGCCAATTGTAGCCGGTTTGGGCGGTAATGCCGCTACCCAGACCCTGGCGGTTCTTGTTCGCGGTATTGCCATGAAACAAATTGAACTTAAAACCGCCTGGCGGACTTTGAGAAACGAGTTAAATGCCGGTTTTATTAACGGCCTTATAGTCGGTACGCTGGTTGGAGCTATAGTATATGTAACTACAGGCGACATTAAGATAGCATTCGTATTAAGCCTAGCTATGATAATAAACCTTGTAGTAGCGGCGACCTTCGGAACAATGATGCCGCTTATAATGTCCAGGCTAGGCAAAGATCCGGCTACTTCAGCCACAATTTTCATAACAGCTGGCACTGATGTGATTGGATTTCTAGTGTTCCTAGGTCTTGCGACAATTATACTTACTTAGCAGCTGCCAATCTTGCCCTATTCATTACCCCTATAAGATGTTAAAATAAATCAGTTAAATACGCGCCCGTAGCTCAGCGGATTAGAGCACTGGTCTTCGGAACCAGGTGTCGGGGGTTCGAATCCCTCCGGGCGTACCAAAGAAAATTGCAGATAGAGACTGGGGTCTATTCCAGTCTCTTTTTTGTTGTCTTGATTTTTAACTTCTTGAAACAAGATTAAATCCTGCTTGGTAACTTGCTATAGCTTGCGGTTTTAACGCTGGCAATCAATAATTAGTATAAGGAGAATATTCATTATGGGTGTACCAGAAAGTTGGGTAAGAGAAGATTATAAAGCTGGATCAGTAGACTTGTCAGTTTTAGCACTCCCGAGAGATAGCTGGGACAGACCCGACCTTCTCTCTTTTAGATCCAGAGCTGGTCTTTGGTTTGAGATTAAGCCGATGGATGAAACTGAAATCCAACCAGATAATTCACTTTATCCAGTTCACCTAGAATTTGGTAGCACAGCACGAACTACAGGAAATATAATTGAAGAAGCGGGTCTAGCATTAAAATTTATCAAAAAATGGGCGGTAGAACGAAGGCACTTTCCTAGAGTTGGAGCAGTTTCTTTAATGAATACTGTAATCCACGAGGGCGATAGACTAACTATCAATGGCCGACAGACTAGCCCCATTGATGTAGCCTGGATGACTGAACGAGTTGATCCAGCTTCTGGCATTAAGCATCATATGAGCACAGGGAGAAGACTGCCTTCAGGAGAGTGGGACATGAAGTATATCCGCACAGTTGCTCATTTTTAAACTAATAAAAATATTGCAAGCATCGGCTAATAATGTTTTGGAGAGCGTTTTTTTCGCTCTACCCAATACTTAAAACCGTGGTTCCATTGCTAATTTACCTGTTTGCTTTTATAATCTTCCCAAATGTCTGTAGAGAGCATTAGGGTTGAGACGCAGGATAACGGCTTACGAGCCGCGTATATTAGAATGCCCCATTTTCGTACTCATTCAGCCAGACTAACAATTGGCGCAGGCTCTACGCACGAGACACCAGACGCCTATGGCTCTGCGCACTTCCTTGAGCATGTTACATTTCAAGGCACAGAAAAACTACCAAGCGAGGCAGATATTCACCGGTTCACCGAAGAGAATGGTATCGACCGCAATGCTTTTACCAGTAAAATGTCCACTTCATATGTAGCTAATGGCTACGATCTTGAATCTGTTGGCTTCCTAGTTAATCAGCTGGCGTTCAACCCGATCCTAAGTACAGAGTCACTTGAGAGCGAACGGAAACCAATTATTGATGAGTTAAGAGGCTATGCCTCTAGCCCTACCTTCTACGCTAACATTGCCCACCAAAGAGCAATAAGAGGTGAACTACTTGCTCGCCCTATTGGTGGGTCAATCGATGATGTAAAACATATGACTCCAGAAGCATTAAGAAGCTTTTATGAGCGCAATTACAGACTAGGGAATGCCCTACTTGTCTTTTGCTCGCCTGAGCCAGTTGAAAAGCAGCGTGAAATTGCCGAAGAGCTGTTTATGGGCCATGAAGATGAAGGAGTAGATCAACCAACATTCGTAGAATTAGGCGACTTTAACCCAGACGGATTAGATTTTTCCTTGCAGCAAGTGGACTTGCCGCTATCGGCGCAAACATCTGTTGGTATCTGCTTAGACATCCCCGAGACCTCATCACCTAGTGAACAACTCAGCAATAACCTAGTAGCAATTATTCTCTCAAAAGTAGCGCACAATCGTATGCGAAGAGAACTAGCTCTATGCTATGGAGCGAGCGTAGGTGTTACTAGATTATCTGATTTAAATTTTGGCCGCGGGAAGAGCTGGTCTCATTTAACTGCAAATGCCAGTCTAAATGGGGAGGATGCTATAACAGGGCTAGAAACACTGCTTGATGACGTCCTTCGCAACCCATTACCTGAAAATGAATTCAACTCCGCTGTTTTATCGCTTCAAAGAAATGTAGATCATCTACTGCAAAGTACTCCAGCACAAATAGCGGACTGGGCAAAAGATATACTATCTTTTTCGGTGAGAGATGAAATAGCTTTAACTGAAGTACAGGATTTTGCCAAAGGAGTAAGCCTAAACTCGCTCAGAAAACTTCATAAACAACTAGTGGATACAAAGCCGTTAATCGTTGCCACTAGCCCCGACCCGACAGTACTTGACAGTATTGGTACCTGGGTAAGCAAAGTTTATTAGCAGTTCAGCTGTATTAAAGCTCCTTAGCTAGCTAGATTACAGGCTTAATAGTTACTTACTAATTAATAGCCAGATATTTGCAGCCAAATAAACAATATTTCTAAAATATCTTTTTTAATAAACACGACATATTAGCAACTTTATTGACGGGCAAGCGTATAATATATGTTGAGAGTTTAAGAAAAAGAAAGCCAGGATTGTATGTCTGTTGAACTAGTAATTGAGCCTGCACGAGTTGTAAGCTGGGATGAATTTAAGCGTGAAAGTGCCGCCTTGGATATAGGTGCGATTGGCCTTGATGGCTTTGTATATGGCCGGCCACAGTTTGAGCGAATAGCGAATTATAATGGCGATGAGATAGGGGTACAAAACTTTAATCATCATGAAGAAGTAGGCAGGTTAGCGACTCTGGCAACCTGCGCCCAGGTAGAACTTGCTTTAATTAATGGTCTTGATCAAGCATTCCATGACCGTCAAGGCAGGTTTTCAGCCATGGTCTACGTAAACGATAGCGACCAGGATGTATGCGCATCAGTATGGCTGCTTAGGAATAAGCACCTAGTTGAACATGGCGACAACCCGGCAATTGGCAGATTTGTAAGAGTGGCGGGTCTCATGGATGTTACTGCGGGCAGTTATCCTTTTAGTAAAGACCTGCCGTTTCTAGAAACCCTAAACTGGATTAATGGACCATATAATCGCGCCAGGCTTAACGGCGAAGCTACGTCCAGCGATCCTGACACCCATAAGCAGATAATAGATGAGGTGGGCGGGCGTATAGACCGCTATGTCATGGGTTCAGCCGGACGCGAACCACTGGATTACAGATTTGAAACGATAGGTAAAAACAATAATTGGATCATGATCAAGGAGCAAGGCGCCCAAGGGAAAAAAGGGGCTATTGACCAGGGCAACGAGGTTGTAATTACTGTGCGTGATCACGATCCTGAAAAACTCCATGTCAGCTTTTGGCGGCGATCAGAATGGATAAGCTGCGATTTTCCCAAATTGCTTGATGCGCTAAACACCGCTGAGCTGCAGAGATTAAAAGAATTAGGTTTAACTGATCCTGCAGTTCAAGAGCTAGGCCCAAATAGCGCTTGGGGAGGCGGCAATACTACTTTTGGCAGCCCAAGGAATAACGGCACTAAACTAAATCTTGAAACTATCGGCGAAATTACAGACGAATTCACCCACCATTAGCCCTCACTCCTGCTATTCTTATTATATGGATATAACTTTTATTACCGGCAATCAGAAAAAAGCCGACTATCTTGCCAGGCACTTAGGCCTGGAGGTAAAGCATAAAAAAATAGACCTGGATGAAATTCAGTCACTGGACTTAAAAGAAATTGTAAGACATAAAGTAATGCAGGCTTATGAGCACATAAACGCACCGGTGCTTGTTGAAGATGTTTCCCTAGAGTTTTTAGCTTGGGGCCGACTGCCGGGAACTTACATAAAATGGTTTTTAGAAGAAATGGACTATAAGCAGATATGTGCGCTGCTTGATGGCAAGGATCGGAGCGCCAGGGCAAGATGCGTGTTTGGGTATTATGACGGCAGTACACTTAAGATGTTTGAAGGTTTAATGAACGGCCGAATCGCTGAAGAACCGGCCAGCGGTGAAAGCTTTGGCTGGGACAATATATTTATTCCTGAAGGCTACAATATTACTCGAGCTGAATTGGGTGAAGAAGATGACAGGAAAACATATCTAAAAATAAAGCCGTTAGAGAAAGTAAGAGAGTTTTTATTGTCTCTAAACAATTAAGTTGTTTTACTTATTTTTTTATTGAGTAGACTTTAGCGCCGTTATTCTTATATATAACCAGCGATAAAATACAAACTATAACTGCCGCTAAGCGGATCATATCTGAGTTTGACCCAGTATCAACTAGTGTTTGACCAGAATTATTGCTATTATTTCCCTCTTCTGGTCGCTGCGAATCCTCTGGTTCATTTGGCTCAGTTTCACTAAGTAAAGTAATGCTAGGCACAATACCACCATTATTTTGTAAAGGCGTTAAAAGCTCCAGTATATCGTCCACATCTTGCTGGTCGCTAGCGTGGATAAAACCGCAAGAGCTATCATCGGCAATATTGCCACCTTGAGTAATTATCTGCGCCGACACCGTGCCCCCCGATGAATTATCACTGTGAACCATACAGTTAGACGTTGAATTGTTTGCTAGTACTACTCCTTGAATTACTATATTAGTACTGGAAATAAAACCCGGCGCTATAGTTACTGCAGTGGATGCAATACCGCCTGGATAGCCAGCAAACATTGGATCAGTAATTAGATTATTAATTATTACCGAGTTAGAAAGGTTAACATCAAATACCCCCGATTTAAAAGCCGTCACAAGCACGCCGACATAGTTCTCATTGTTAGCAATGGTAATATTACTTAGATTTATTTGAGAGTGAAGGCCAGTCTCAGTATCGATGCTCGCCTTAACCCCCACCCCCACATCATTAGGTGGACCTGTCATGCCTGTAACTGTTAGCCGATTAACATTACCAGCTATTGTACCGCCGTCGGGCAGGAAATCCAGTGCGTAACCAACACCATCATGAATGTAGATATCTGTTAAATCAGCGCTGATATCGTTTGCCGATTCAGCTCTGATTCTAATAGCCGCGCCATTGTTCGTTAGAGAAGTCCAATCACTTATTTCAACCCTGGAAATCGTAGTATTGCAATCATCAGCCCGAATCCCAGAATCACCAAAAGCTCCACCAAAGCCAGTAATGCTCAAATCTGAAACTTCCAGATCAAACACCGTATCGTTACTGTCACCGCAAATTAAGCCATCGTAAGCATTTACGCCATCTATTATTGTCTGGCCGATTCCAGCACCGGCAATTCTAGTATTTCCTTCAATAGCTACAACTGAGTTACGAGGCCATACGCCAGCAGATATCGTCCCCGTACGCACCAACTCCCGCACAGCCACCTGCATCAGCATCATTGTTTGCTGAAGTTATTGCCTGGTCAATACTGCATGATCCGGATACGCTTATTTCTGCAGCACTTGCCGTACCGTGATTGATGAAAACCATCACTAATGCAAATGCAGCGGTCAGGAAGTATTTTTTATATTTCATCTGACTTTTTCTCCGTTGTTTGTTTTGAAATGTTCTTAAGCTTATATTAACAGTACGCTCAATAAAATCAACTACCGATACTATAACGCTTGTTTTTTAAGACTGAGATTTAATGTCAGCTTCAAATTTATCTATTGCTTTAATGATAGGAAGTGTTTTTTGGCCCAATTCTGACAACCTATAGGTAACCGACAGCTTGTCTAAAGTTTCTTCGGATCTAACCACCAGATTAGCGGCCTCCAGCTTTTTTAACTTTGTAGTCAGAGTTACGGGATTAACATTATCCAGTCTTCGCTGCAGCTCGCAAAAACGAACCTCGCCATGCCTTAATGAATCAAGCGCTCTAAGTGTCCAGTAATCACCCAGCAGCTTCATAGTGAAGATGCAGGATTTAGATTTTGAGACTATTTCGTTCATTTAGATTTGCTATAAAAGTTATAGTGAATTAATATATATTAGTACTACAAATATTATAGCATTAAAGCAAAGGGGAACAAATGAAAGCAGCACAAATAAATGATTACGGCGACGCTTCAGTAGTAAAAGTAACCGATATAGACAAGCCTACTATTAACAATGATCAGGTTTTAGTTGAGGTCCATGCTAGCAGTCTAAACCCTTTTGATACTATGGTCAGGACCGGTTATCTAAAAGAAGCTGTGCCGCTTCAACTACCAGTTACACTTGGCGGCGATATTGCCGGTATAATATCTGAGATTGGCGAGAACGTAGAAAATCTTTCGGTCGGCGATAAAGTTTATGGCCAAGCCAACGTAGTTGCCGGTAACAGCGGTGCGCTGGCTGAATATGCGGCCACCTCCTACAAGCAAGTTGCCAAGATGCCTGAAAGTCTAGATTTTGAACAAGCTGCTTCCTTGCCACTAGTTGGCGTCAGCGCCTGGCAGGCAATAGTTAGTCACATCAATCTGCAGTCAGGACAGAAAATTCTTATCAATGGCGGTTCGGGCGGCATTGGTACGGTCGCCATTCAAATCGCCAAGCATCTAGGCGCGTATGTTGCGGCGACTGCAGCCGATGATGGACTAGAGTATGTAAAAGAACTAGGCGCTGATGAGGTTATAGATTATAAGAGCCAGGATTTTAGTGAAATCCTGCGCGACTATGATGCAGTATTTGATACTGCTGGCGGCGACAGCTTAGATAAGATCTTAACCATACTAAAACCAGGCGGCATTGCCGTATCTATGGCTGGCCAGCCAAATGAAGACAAGGCTAAAGAGCTGCAAGTTACAGCAATCGGTCAAAGTACCCATGTTACTACCGAAGCACTTACTAGCTTAAAAGAACTGATTGAATCAGGGGTAGTTACGCCTCATGTAGATAAAGTATTCAATCTAGATGACATAAGCGAAGCTTTCACCGTTCGTGAAAGCGGCAAAGTTAAAGGCAAAGTAGTCATAAAAATTTCCGAATAATTATACAAACAAAAAACAGGCGGTTTTCTTATTGGCCGCCTGTTTTTTATTTATCTACTGCTTGTTATCAGAGGATTCCGGCAGTTGCTTTTTATTACCGCCCTTGCTTTCAGCCTGTTCAATAGTTTTACTTAATACTTCTAGCACACTCTTTGCATGCTCAATACTCATTCCCACTCTAGATACTGCTGTCTGCTGACCATTAGGTCCGGACTGCTGGAAATTTATAACTACACCGAATTTATTAACGCTAACATTGGCTGAATCTACATATACAATCCGATTATCAGTCGGCATCACTACGATCGTAGGCATCTGCATTAGCTGCGGCATATCTGAAGAATTACTATTATCCGACTGTTCTACGTACCCTGCCAATTCCCAGAGTTCTTCTGCTTCGTCTTCCCTTACATCAAAATGACGAATCAGCAGTTCTAAAACGTCTTCACTAGGGCGAGTTTCACCGCGTTCATAGCGCTCAATAATATCTGACTCAAGTTCAACAGCTCCGGATACTTCAACTAGAGATTCCTTTAATCCTTTTCGGATTTCGTATAAGCGTTCGCCTAATTTCTTGTATGGATTATTGCCTCTTTTCATATAATCTATCCTACGACGTTTAATGATAACTCGCAAGTTAACTGATATACTAAGCATAAGCATGGACATCTTAAAAGGCGTATCCCTAAAACTTCACTCTACGATGCGACTCGGCGGCACAGCCGACTATTTAGTGACGGCTAAAACCAGAAAAGATATTGCTATGGCTGAAGCTTGGGCAGAAAAAAACAATTTGCCAGTTAGAATTATTGGCTCCGGCAGCAATATTATCTGGCGAGATGAAGGTTTTAAAGGGCTTTTAATCGTAAATAAAATTAGAGGCCTGAAAAAAGTTGCTGAAGATGAAGGCACAGCCACGTATAAAATAGGTGCCGGTGAAAACTGGGACCTGATTGTTGATCAGCTAGTCGGCCTAAAACTTCAAGGCGTGGAGTGCTTGTCATTAATACCAGGCACTGTCGGCGCGACTCCAGTTCAAAATGTCGGTGCTTACGGTCAAGATATATCGCAGACCCTAGTAGAAGTAGAAGCCTATGACCGCATGGAAAAAGACTTTGTAACCATTCCTAATGAAAAATGTGGCTTTGGCTATAGAACCTCCCGATTTAAAACTGTAGATAATGGCCGCTTCTTAATCTGTTCCATTACATTAAGGCTAAATAAATCTCGTCCCGCTCCGCCGTTCTATGAAGTACTCCAAAAATACCTGGATGAAAAAAATCAAAGCAACCCAACCCTACTTCAAGTCAGACGAGCAGTAATTGCAATAAGGTCGCAAAAACTTCCTGATCCAGTTAAAGTCCCTAATAACGGCTCCTTCTTTGCCAACCCAATTATTTCTAAAGACTTATATAAAACTATTAAGAAAAAATACCCAAAGCTTAAAGCTTGGCCTGTAGGTGAGGACCAGTATAAGCTCTCAGCCGCTTGGCTGGTTGAAGCTGCTGGATTCAAAAATAAGATCGACGCTGAAACCGGGATGTCAACCTGGAAAAACCAGTCGCTGGTATTAATAAACGTCAAGGCAAAAAGCACCCTGGATCTGATTAATTACCAGGATAAGATCACCTCTAAAGTCTACGAGATGTTTAAAGTTAATCTTGAACGCGAACCTGAAATTCTACCTTAACTAGGTAATGGATATTTTTTTGCAAATTCAGTTATTTCGCTTTTAATTTTTCCAAGTTCAGTTTCATCCTTATAGCTTGATACAGCTCTGTCAATCCATTCCGCCACCTGCACCATCTGATCCTCTTTGAGACCTCTGGTAGTTAGTGCCGGTGTGCCCAGGCGTATGCCGCTTGGATCAAACGGGCTTCTAGGCTCAAACGGCACGGTATTCTTATTTACCGTAATCCCTGCGGCTCCAAGGGCATTTTCGCCCTGCTTGCCGCTAATGCCTTTGCTATTTAGATCAACTACCATCAAATGATTGTCCGTACCGCCAGTTACTAAATTAAACCCGCGGCCAGTAAGCTCAGAGGCCAGTTTTTTGGCGTTTTTTACTACCTGCTGGCCATATTGTTTAAACTCAGGTGTAGATGCCTCGCCCAGTGCCACGGCAATAGCAGCTGTCTGATGATTGTGAGGACCGCCCTGCAACCCAGGAATTATTGCCCGGTCAATCAGTGATGGCAGATTTTCAGGTGTTCGTTCCGGCTTTATAAGCGGATTAGACGGATTGCCGTTACATAAGATAAGAGCGCCGCGCGGGCCGCGCAGAGTCTTATGAGTAGTCGTCATAATTACGTCAGCAATACCAGCTGGGCTAGGGTGCTCGCCAGCTACCACTAGTCCTGAAATATGCGATATATCTGCTACCAGCCAGGCATTAATAGAATCAGCAATTCCTCTAAGCTTCTTCCAATCTATCTGGCGTGGATAAGCAGTAGTGCCCGCCATAATTAGCTTAGGCTTGTGCTCTTCGGCTAGGCTAGCGATAGCCTCATAATCTATAAAACCGTCTTTATCGGTAGTGTACTGAACAGAGTTATAGTAGGTGCCTGAAAAATTAACTTTAAGACCGTGAGACATATGGCCGCCAAACTGCAGCGACATTCCCATGACCGTGTCGCCCGGGTCAACCAGCGCATAGTAAATTGCTTGATTAGCTGGACTGCCGGAATGAGCCTGCACGTTCGCATGATCAACCTTAAACAGATCTTTAG